>CAYTGH010000010.1:0-11819 GCA_964437355.1 uncultured Candidatus Saccharibacteria bacterium
CTCTTATGGCTATTCTTCGGGAAGCAGCACCCCAAGTACCTCTTATGGCTATTCTTCGGGAAGCAGCACCCCAAGTACCTCTTATGGCTATTCTACGGGATCACCATCAACAACGTATGGTTATTCTACAGGATCACCATCAACAACGTATGGCTATTCTACAGGATCGCCATCAACAACGTATGGTTATTCTACAGGATCGCCATCGACAACTTATAGTTATTCTACAGGATCACCATCAACGACTTATAGTTATTCAACAGGACAACCCAGTTCAACTACTTACTCTTATTCGACAGATCAATGTAATTCATCATCTTGTTCGCCAACTTGTTCAACGAGTTTGTGCTACAACCCTTGTACTAATGACTGTTTAGCTGGTCAACACCAATGTTCGGGTACTTCAGGCAAAACCTGTGGTAATTACGACACTGATTCTTGCTTAGAGTGGTCTAGCTGGCAGAACTGTGACAGCCAATGCTTCTCCTGCGGAAACGGAACCTGTGATTCTAGTTGCGGAGAAAATTCTTCTAACTGTTCCCAAGATTGTGGGTCCAGCTGTACTTCCCATAGTACTAAACAGTGTTATTTGAATGACAGCTATTGGTATAACTCTTGCGGATCTCGTGAAGGGAAATATCAAGAATGCGGTTTATCCTCCTGCCAAAGTTGGGGAGAAGATTATTGCTATCAAGGCGATGTTTATCATCAAAGAAAATGCTACGATAGGGGATGCACCAGTGGCCTTTGTAATTCCGATACTCGGACAGATACCCAATTAGTAGAAAATTGTTCTAGCAATGAAATTTGTCAAAGCGGAGAATGTATTATTAGCTCTCAAGATTTTCAAGTCCAAATTGAAAAAACAGCCAGAAACCTTAGTAAAAATAATTTAACTTGGCAAGAAACCGTTTTAGCTAGTCCATCTGATCACATTCAATTTCGTATTGTCGTCACTTCTCTTGGAGATGATACTTTAGAAGATTTAATTTTTATTGACACTTTGCCATCCCAAATGAATTTAGTAGAAAATTCGGTAAGAATCGATGGTATTCCTACTTCTCAGAATATTGTGAGTGGCGCTCAGTTAAGAGATATTACTAGTCATCAATCTCGCAGAATTGAATTTACGGCTATTGTAAAATCATCTTCTTATTTTAATTATGGCTTAACGGCCTTAATTAACACTGGTCGAGTTTCAAATACTGAAGTTTCTGATAGTGATATATCAACAGTAAAAGTTATGAAAGCTCAAGTAGCTGGTGCTTCTACTGTCTCTACCGGAACAGGTAATAAATGGCTTGATTATTTAGTTCTTCCATTGCTTATTGCCCTTATAGGAATAGTTTTGCTAAGAAAGCAATTTATCCTTATTAGGAAATGGATAGATAAGAAACAAACACAGGCCCTTGATTATCGTGCTCGTCAGGCATTAACAAAGTTGTCTCACGACAGAACATAATTAAGTTTAGAAATAGAAGCATTGAAGAACTCATCTTCACTAAGATGAGTTCTGTCTTTTCTGGGGACAAAGGGTGAATAAAATTGTAAACATGTCCTATTTTTCGCTCTTTTTTGAATAAGCATTGTGGATTGACAAGATTGTCTAGTGGGCGTAAACTAAGACCAAGTGATGAAGTGTGGGGAAAGGTGGGGATAACTTTACAAATTAGGGGATAATCTATGTTTACAGGAGAATATCGTCATATAATCGACACTAAAAAAAGACTGGCCATTCCTGTTAAATTTCGTCGAGAACTAAACAAGAAAGTTGTTATTACTCGGGGGCTAGATCAGTCTCTTTTTTTATATCCCCAAAAGGATTGGAAAACATTGGCAGCTAAATTAAGTAAGCTGCCTTTTTCAAAATCAGATGCCAGGAGCTTCTCGCGCTTAATGCTCGCCGGAGCGATGGAGGTAGAATTAGACAAAGCGGGAAGAATCTTGATTCCAGATTATTTAAAAGTTTACGCGCATCTTAAAAAATCTATAGCTATTGTTGGTGTTTATAACCGTATTGAGATTTGGGACGAAGAGACGTGGAATAAATACCGGAGCCAGGCCGAAAAGAACGTTGAAGACATTTCTGAAAGATTAGGAGAGCTTGGTCTTTAAAATGCATATTCCCGTTTTACAAAAAGAATTATTGAAATATCTTAATCCCCAGAAAAACGAAAACTTTGTTGATGCCACTATTGATGGAGGAGGCGATGCTTTAGCTGTTCTTCAGGAAACAGAACCCAAAGGAAAGATTCTCGGCATTGATTGGACACCGGAAGCAATAGACCGACTTAAACAAAAAATTCAAGAAACGGAACTCAAGAAGAGATTGATATTAGTTTGTGAGAATTTCGTTCATTTAAAGAAAATTGTGGTTCAGGAGAATTTTCAGGATATAGCAGGCGTTATCCTTGATCTAGGAATGTCTAATTGGCATTTAGAAGATATTCCGCGAGGCTTTAGTTTTCAGAAAGACGAAGTGTTGGATATGCGCTACAACCCGAAAGAGGATTTGAAAGCAGAAGATATTGTTAATCAATGGTCTCCGGCAAAAATAGAAAGAATTCTCAGAGAATACGGAGGAGAAAGATTTGCCCATCGATTGACCAGAGAAATTACAAAAGCCAGGCAAGTAAAGCCCATTCAAACAACTCAAGAATTAGTAGCTTTAATTGAGAGAGTTATTCCCCGAAAAGGGAAAATACATCCCGCGACTAAAACATTTCAGGCCTTAAGAATCGCCGTTAATCAAGAATTAGAAAACCTTACTCAAGTTCTGCCCCAGGCCGGAGATGTTTTAAAACCAGGAGGAAAATTAGCAGTTATTTCTTTCCATAGCTTAGAAGATAATATTGTAAAACATTTTTTCAGACAAGTAGAAAATGAGGGAAAGGGGATCATCTTAACTAAAAATCCGATTGTTCCCTCAGAGCCAGAAAAGCAACAAAATCCAAAATCAAGATCAGCCAAATTAAGAGTTATTCAAAAAAATTAAATTAATTTACATTATGATTTACTCAAATTCAGCTCTTCTTCAAAAAACAATTTTTATTACTTCGCTTGTCTTGTCTATTATATTTGTCGGTTCTTATATCGCTCAGGTGCAAAGAATTACACAGGGTTGTTACCAAACAAAGATTTATCAAAGAGAAATTAAAGATTTAGCGACGTCTGTTCAAGCTTTAGATAATCAATACCAGAGCGCCAATTCTTTGGAACAGCTTATCCCTAAAATTGAAACTCTTGGATTGGTCAAAATAGAAACGCTGGCTTATCTTGATCTTGGGACTAATCAAATGGCTGTTAAATAAAAATGTCTGTTAAACGAATTTGGTTACTTTTTGGTTTTGTCCTTTTGATCAGCATGATTTTTGCTGGTCGTCTTTTTTTTCTTCAGATTATAAAAGGGAAGTTTTATCGCGCTCTGGCCCAAGGGCAATATGAGTCTTTGGAAGAAACTCAGGGAGCACGAGGAGAAATTCTTTTTTCTAATGAAAAAAAGCTAGCGACTAATAATGAAAAAACTTTTTTGCTTTTTCCTCTTTCTAAAGTAACAGCTGATTCTCAATTAACTCAATCTTTAGAAGACATTCTCCACTTTTCTTTAAAGGATATTGAAGAGCAAAAGACCATTAAAAAAGAAATTACCGATGCTCAGGAACAGGCATTGATTTCATTAGAATCTTCTCTGCTTTCCATTGAAAAGTTAAAAGTTCGTTTCTATCCGCAAAAGGAATTAGCGGCTCATGTTGTCGGCTTTGTCGGGGGTAATAATCAAGGACAATACGGATTGGAAGAAAACTACGAAACAGAATTGAGGGGACAGCCTGGATTGTTCAAGTGGGAACATAGTCCTTTTGGATTTTTAATTTCTAATTCTGAGGATTTATCGTCTTCCCAGGTAGGCAATAATCTTGTTTTAACTCTCGACTATAATATTCAATTTAAAAGCGAAAAACTTCTTCAAGAAGCCAAGGATCGATGGAATATTAACAGCGGATCCATTACTATTATAGATCCTTATACGGGAGCGGTTTTAGCTATGGCCAACTTCCCAAGTTTTGATCCTAATACTTATGCCGAGAATAGTTTAATCAACTTCCAAAATGCGTCTGTCCAAAAGCTTTTTGAACCGGGGTCTGTTTTTAAAGCTTTTACAATGGCGGCTGGTTTAAACGAAGGGAAAATTACGCCTTTAACTTCTTACGAGGACAAGGGTTATATTGATGTTGGAGGGCCACCAATCTATAACTATGAACACAAGGTCTACGGGAACAAAAATATGACCGAAGTCTTAGAGCAATCTATTAACACCGGGGCCGTTTTTGTGGAAGATTTATTGGGACCGGACCTATTTTGGAAATATGTTGAACGTTTTGGCTTTACTCAACCAACGAGAATAGATTTAGCTGGAGAATCTTATTCCAGCAACTTAAGTCTCAAGAATGGATACCCTCGAGACTTTGCAACGGCTTCTTTTGGCCAGGGAATTGCCGTTACTCCTATTCAATTCGTTAAGGCTTTTAGCGCTATTGTTAACAATGGGAAAATGGTCCAACCTTATATTATTAGCAAGATAATTAATCCTCAAGGAGAAGAAAAAATCACTTCAATAAAAACCGAAGAAGTTATTGCTCCCAAAACAGCAGCGCAACTAACAACGATGCTCGTTAATGTCGTTGAGAACGGCTACGGAAAACGAGCTCAAATAAAAGGTTATCAAATTGCAGGAAAAACAGGGACAGCTGAAATTCTTCTGCCCGGAGAGACAACTTATGACAAAAATCAGACCATCCAGAGTTTTGTCGGTTTCGCCCCAGCGTTAAATCCCCGTTTTTTAGCTCTCGTAAAATTAGACAATCCCGAAACACGAAGCGCTTATTATTCAGCCGCTCCTCTTTTCAGAGAATTAGCCGAATTTATTCTTCATTATTATCAAATTCCTTCTTCTCTAAACCCCTAAGCTGTGCTAAAGTATTTAGAAGAGGCCCTGTCATCTAGTGGTTTAGGATACATGGTTCTCAGCCATGTCACATGGGTTCGAATCCCATCAGGGCTACGGAAAATTTAATTTGTTTTTCTTTATTATTATATGATACTATGATGAGTTTTTCACAACTAAGTCTTGAAATTCTTAAAACATACGGTCTAAAAATCTTCTGGATTTTAATTATTTTCTTTCTGGGACGTTGGTCAATGAAACACCTCGTCGTCAAGATAGCTAAAGTTAATCGGGAGCACTTTAAAAAACATCTTCGGGGGACATCTCTTAGACGAAGCAAAACTATTGAAAACGTTGTTAATTTAGCATCTAAAATTGTACTTTACGGTATTGTTTTTCTCATGATTCTGGATCTTTTCGGTGTTAAGATCGGGCCGCTTCTAGCGGGAGCGGGAATCGCCGGTTTAGCTATTGGCTTAGGAGCTCAACGTTTATTGCAAAATTTATTTGCGGGACTCTTTATCCTCATTGACGACCAGTTTGACATCGGAGACCTCGTGAAAATAAATAATATTCAAGGAAGAGTTATTAAATTATCCATCCATTCTACGGTTCTTCAGGGAGACGATAATCGGTTGATTTACATTCCCAATGGGTTGATTAAGGAAGTGACTAATTTTTCCCAAGGAAAATCTAAAAAGATCCAAAAAAAGGACGATTCTATCAAAAAATCTTCTAAAAATCGCTCTTCTCATTAATATTTTTTCATTTAATGATGAGCATTGATTTGTGGATATTAGCTAGTTTGTTTTTCGTTTTATTGAGTATTTTAATCTTTTTTCTGGTCAAATCTTTGTCAAAAATTTCAGAGATTCGAGACTTGAGAGAAACATTAAACTTGATGCAACAGGATATTCATCAAGGATTAGATTCGCGCCAACAAGAATTAAAAGAGACGTTAAAGCAAACTTCTGAATCCTACTTAAGGATGCAGAAAGAATTAGGTCGTTTGCAAGAGATAGGCCGAGATATGAAAGGATTGCAAGAAGTTCTTCGGTCGCCTAAGCTGCGGGGTAATCTTGGCGAACAAGTTATGAAAGACCTTTTGGAAGAGATTATACCTAAAGGGAGAATTAGCTGTCAGTATTATTTTCAAAGTGGGGAAGCCGTCGATGCTATTTTAAAAACAGAAAATGGGTTAATTCCTATTGATTCTAAATATTCTCTGGAGTCATTTCGCATGATGAAAAAAGCCAGTGAAGACGATAAACCGCAATGGAAAAGAAAGTTCAAAAGCGACATTCAAAGACATATTAAGAGCATTGCTCAAAAATATATTAGACCCGATGAGGGAACAGTAGATTTTGCCGTTATGTATCTTCCTTCCGAAAGCGTTTACTATGAAATTTTAATCAATCACCCTGATATTCTAGAATACAGCTACCAGCAAAGAATTTATTTAGTTTCGCCTAATACTTTCTATTACTTTTTAAAAGTAATTATGGTAGGATTAGAAGGAGCCAAGATTGAAGAAGTGGCTCGGGGTGTTTTAAGGGGAATTCAATCATTGCAATTAAAAACTGACAAGTTAGGAAAGCGCCTCCAAGTATTATTTGGCCATGTAGGACGGGCTTATTCCACTTCAGCAAAGGTCAATCAAGAATATCAACAACTAACAAATAACATAAGACAGATTCGGTTGCTAAAACCCGAACCGCCGAAGAAAATAAAAGAATAATATGTTTGCCGTCATTAAAACAGGGGGAAAACAATATCTGGTTTCCCCAGGAGAACAATTAAAAATTGAAAAACTCCCCGATAAAAAAGAAGGGGAGAAAGTTACTTTTTCCGAAATTCTTTTAGCTTTTGATCTCAAAGAGAAAGAATTTAAAATTGGTACTCCTTTTTTGAAAGGAGCGAAAGTCACCGGAGAAATTGTCGAAAAAGGTAAAGAGAAAAAAGTGATTATCTTTAAGTATCGAGCTAAAAAGAGATATCATAAAAAACAAGGACATCGTCAACCCTTTAACCGAGTGAAAATTATAGATATTAAAGTCTGATTATTCTCGTTCTTGCAACGCTTGCCTTAATGTTTCTTGGTCGGCGTATTCTAGTTCGCTACCGAGGGGCAACCCTTGGCGAATATGAGTAATCTTAATGGGAAAGGGCTCAAGCAAATTTTCCAAGTAAGAGCGGAGAGCTTGACCTTCAGCCGTATAATTGACCGCCAAAACAACTTCCTTAATTTTCGGGGAAGTCTTTTTGATTTTAGCCACTAGTTTTTTGGCTTTTTTAGAAGAATCTTTTCGCTTAAACCATGACTCTGCTGGTCCAATGAGAAAATAAAGACCTCGGTAGGATGCGGTGGCTTCGACAGAGTAAAGGTCTGTTTCTTTCTCGACAACGCAAAGAAGATGAGAATTACGGGTAGAATCACGACAGATGGGGCATTGCTTTTCTTCTTTACGAGCAGGATTAAAAGGAGCAAAACATTCCGAGCAAAGTTTTATTTTTTTTAGGCCTTGAAGACCTTTAATCAAAGAATCAACTTGACGATGATCTTGATGCAGTAAGTAAAAGATGTAACGGGTAGCCATTCTGGGTCCCACTCCGGGCAAAGACGAAAACTGTTTAATCAGTTCCTGAATAGTTCTAGGCAGCATTTTCTTCTTCTTGTTGCTCTAAATCACGGAAACTGACGTAGGGAGCATCAAAATAAAGCTTAACCTGCCCAACTGGCCCATTGCGGTGCTTGGCTATCATAATTTCAGCTATATTCTCCGGGGCCGGATTTTCTCGGTAAAGGTCTTCTCGGTAGATAAAAGCGACAACGTCTGCGTCTTGTTCAATAGAACCACTATCCCGAAGATCTGATAGGCGAGGCCGGTGGGGAGTCCGTTGCTCAACTGCTCGAGAAAGCTGAGAAAGTACCAGAACCGGAACTTTTAATTCTTTGGCTAATGATTTTAAGTCTCGAGAATTTTCAGTTACTTGTTGAACGAGACTTAAAGAAGGATTGGTGGGTTGCATTAGCTGTAGATAATCGACGATTAACAGCCCTAAGCCGTAGCTGGATTGTAGCCTCCGAGCCATAGCTCTCATCTGAAGAACATTGGTTCCTGAAGAATCATCCACAAAAATAGGAGCTTCGGCGAGTAGTCCTAGAGCCGATTGAATATGGGTAAAATCATTATCTTCTCCCTGGTCGGAAAGTTTGCCTGTTCGCAATCGCCAAAGGTCAACGTTGGCCTGGGACGCAATGAGACGGTCAATAATTTGATCTTCTGACATTTCTAAACTAAAGATGCCAACGGGAATTTTCTCATAAACCGCTACATGTCGGGCAATATCTAAAGCCAAAGCACTTTTCCCCATACTGGGACGAGCGGCTAAAATAAATAAATCAGATTTTTGCAGACCCGCTAGAAGATTGTCTAATTTTCTAAATCCTGTCGGTATTCCTCGCAGTTTGCCTCTTTGCTTGGAAAGTTCATCAATACGGTCCCAAGTATCTTCCAATCTGTCCTTTAGAGGAGAAAATTGCTGGCTGAGAGATTTTTGGGCAATTTGAAAAATTCTTTTTTCAGCTTGGTCAATTAAAATATCCGAGTCTTTTGATTCGTCAAAAGCAAGAGACTGAATATCATAAGAAGCGCTAATAAGATCTCTAAGAATACGCTTCTTTTGAACAATTTTAGCGTAGCTAAGAATATTGCTCGCGGTCGGCACAGAGTTAATTAAGCTAGAAAGATAAGCCTGTCCTCCAATGTCTTTTAATTGTTTTTTTTCTTTTAACAGATTAGCAACGCTCAAAATATCAATAGGAACATTGTCTCGGAAAAGGTCAATAATCGTTTGAAAAATCTTTTGATGTTGAGGAACATAGAAATCTCTTTCGACCAGGGAATCAGCTACTTTTAGTATTGATTTTTGGTCTAACATTAAACTGCCCAAGAGGCTTTTTTCAGCATCGATATTCTGAGGAGGAAGTTGATTGGAGGATAATTTTTTAATCATGGTCTGTTTTTATTCTACTTGAAATCATGAGGAAAAACAACTTAGTCTAAATGCAAAGGAAAAATACGAGGACCGTAAACAGTATCTTCTACTTGATAGCCAAGAATTTTAATTCTTTCCCGAAGACGATCGGCCTCTTTCCATTCCTTTTCCTGCCGTTTTGATTCTCTTTCTTCAACAAGCTGTTGGACGACCGTTGGAATTTTTATTTTTTGGGAAGCTTTTCCATGAATCTCTAAGCCTAAGACCTTGTCGAATTGAGAAAGAAGTTGATAAGCTTTTTCGGCTTGGCGAGGAACAAGTTTCTGCTGATCCATTAATTTATCTAAATCTTTCATAAAATCAAAGAGAGAAGCCAAGGCCCGAGGCGTATTGAGATTATCCGCTAAGGCCTCTTGAAAATTCTTTTGATATGACGCAAATTTTTTCTGGTCGTCCAGAATAATTTCCCATGGGTTTTCTGTTTTTAATAAATCTTTTTCTTGAGAAAGAATATCCTTTTCTTCCCGAGAGAGTATTAAAAGTCGGCGGGCAAAGTGATAAATTTTTTCCAGACCATGTTGAGATTGTTCAAGGGCGGGCCAGCTGAAATTCTGCTTACTTTGATAATGAGCCGAAAAGATAAGCAGTCGAAAGGCGAGGGGATGATATCCCTTGTCTTTAAGGTCTTCTAATATATAGAAATTATGGGCTGATTTAGCCATTTTCTCTTCTTGCATTTGGAGAAATTCAACGTGAATCCAGTAATGAGCTAAAGGAACGCCATAGGCGGCTTCAGATTGAGTAATTTCATTCTCATGATGAACGCTAATATGATCCACGCCCCCGGTGTGAATGTCAAAAGGCTGTCCTAGATATTTCGTCGAAAGGACAGAGCATTCAATATGCCAACCGGGAAATCCTTTGCCCCACGGAGAATCCCATTCCTGCTGTCTTTTTTTGTCGATCGGAGAAAATTTCCAAAGGGCAAAATCAGTAGGGTGTTTTTTCCCTTTCGCCATCTTAACTCTGGCTCCAGGCTTTTTGTCGCTTAATTTTTGTCCGGATAATTTTCCGTAAGCAGAAAATTTGGACGTGTCAAAGTAAACTCCGTCTTCAATAAGATAAGCATATCCCTTCTTTTCTAGGATTTTGATGAGATTAATCATTTCGGGAATATGTTCTGTTGCTCGGGGAAGAACAGTCGGAGAGAGAATATTCAAAAGACGGCCATCTTTTAAAAAGGCTTGAAGATAAAATTCTGTAATTTCTTTAGCTGTCTTTTGCTCTGAACGAGCCGTTTTTTCAATCTTGTCTTCTCCGGTGTCTTCATCAGAAGTCAAATGGCCGACATCGGTAATATTCATAACGTTTTTAACTTGGTAGCTAAAATATTCCAAGGTTCGGTGAAGAAAATCAGCTATTAAAAAGCTCCGCCAGTTGCCGATATGGGCATAATTATAGACAGTTGGTCCGCAACTATACATCGTCACCTGCGGAGGCTTAATGGGCTGGAAAACCTCTTTCTTCCGTGTAAGAGTGTTAAATAATTTCAATTTCATTCTAAAGTTAAGTTTAATCCATTCTCTTCCAATTGTCCAAGCTTGTTTTAAGCAAAGATTATTGTTAAAATGTTTACATCAAATTAGTAAGTTTCAAAATTTATTAAAATTGTGAGTAATTTAGCCCTTTATCGAAAATATCGGCCTAAAACCTTTGCCGAGGTTGTCGGACAAGAGCATATTGTCCGTATTTTAACGGGTGCTTTAACGCAAGATATAGTTTCTCATGCTTATCTTTTTGCGGGACCTAAAGGGACTGGGAAAACAACCGTGGCCCGGCTTTTAGCTAAAGCTCTTAATTGCCAAAATCGTAAAGAACATGACTATGAACCTTGTAATAAATGTGAATCATGCCGAGAGATTAACGAAGGTCGGTCTATTGATTTGATAGAAATTGACGCGGCTTCAAACAGGGGAATTGATGAGATTCGCCAATTGAAAGAAGATATTAGGTTTGTTCCCGTCAAATCAAAATACAAGGTTTTTATCATTGATGAAAGCCATCAACTCACCAAGTATGCTTCCGATGCACTTTTAAAAACTCTTGAGGAGCCACCGGCTCATGCTGTTTTCATTTTAGCAACAACAGAACTGAATAAGATGGAATCAACTATTATTTCCCGCTGCCAGAAATTTGATTTCCATCTTCTAACTAATGACCAAGTTAGAAAAAAGTTGGAGATGATTCTGAAGGGAGAAAAGGTTAAGGCAGAAACTAATGCTCTTTCCATGATTATTCAAAACGCTCAAGGGGCTCTCCGGAATGCAGAAAGTCTTTTAGATGAATGTCTGGTTTTAGCTTCTGTAGAAAAGCATCCAAAGATTACCGTTGGCCAAGTCCAAAATCTATTAGGATTAGTTGAGCCAGAAACTATTAGTCAATTAGCAAATTTGATTTTAGAGAATAAAACTAGCCCGTCTTTGCAATTATTGAATCAATTAGTTGATCAAGGGTCTAATCCGGAAGAGATTAACCGAACTTTAACTGGTTATTTAAGAAAGATTCTTATCTTTAAAATCAATCCTAAATTTAAAGATTTGACGACGGCGGAATTGCCGGCTGAAGAAAGAAAGAAAATGATAAGCTTGGGTAAGAAACATACAGTAGAAGATATCCAAAGAATTGTTGATCTTTTAATGTTGGCGCAATCTCGGATTAATTATAGTTATATTCCTCAATTGCCCATCGAGCTGGCTATTGTCCAATTTTGTGAGAAAATTGATTGATTAAAAGAAGATATTGCGGGGTGGTGTAATGGTAACACGTCAGACTTTGAATCTGAAGACTCTAGGTTCGATCCCTAGCCCCGCAACCAACT
>CAYTGH010000011.1:0-8682 GCA_964437355.1 uncultured Candidatus Saccharibacteria bacterium
TTCTTGTCTTTGCTTACCATTCTTGTCTTTGTTTATTATCCTTGTCTTTGTTTATTATCCTTGTCTTTGTTTATCATTCTTGTCTTTGTTTATCATTCTTGTCTTTGTTTATCATTCTTGTCTTTGTTTATTATCCTTGTCTTTGTTTATTACCCTTGTCTTTGTTTATGTTTAGGATTTCGACAAATTACATAAACTCGTCCTTTTCGACGGACGATTTTACAATCCTTACACATTTTTTTTACAGAAGACCTAACTTTCATAACTACTGTTAAGAGAATTTACTAAGGCTCATAATTACTATTAAGAGGCTTTACTAAGACTCATAATCGATAAATAATTCTTCCCCGGCTTTCATCATAAGGGCTTAATTCAACCAAAACTTTATCACCTGGGAGAATGCGTATGTGGTGCTTTCTCACTTTCCCCGACAGATGAACCATGGCTTCCGCCCCTCCTTCTAACTGAACCCGAAAAGTTGCACTCGGCAAAGTTTCGACAATGACGCCTTTTCTTTGCCATTCTCCTTTGTCTGTTTTCATTTATTCAAAAGAAAAAAATGATACTTTTTTTCAAAAGAAAAACAAGGCTTGTTAAAGCTAACAAGTTTCATTAAAGATAAAATAACAGATATTCTTTGATTCGTCAATGGTTAAAATAAAATATCACTTGAATTCTTGAAAGATCAGAAGGAATTCTCTGTTTCCAAAAAGGATTATTTTGTCCTTTGAATTCCTCGAATTGAGGAAATTGTTCCTCGATTAACCTTTGGGCTTCGGGCAAAATTTTACCCGCCACCAATTTTTTAAGAGCTTCTTCCTGAAAAACAGAATAAACTTTAGCCGTTGCCTGTAAATTACAATCGATAGCCTGTTGATCAAAATTAATAGCGAGAGGGTGATAAGTAACCATCAGGCTTTCCGGAACAATAATTTTCTCTGCTCCAATTTTATCTTGAATCGCCTTTTTTATCAAAGAATCAACCTGGGATTTTGAAAAAACTATCGCCCGCGAAGTCACGGATAAAGTATAGTCGAACTGAGAAACTTCTTCGTCTACTTTAACAGAAGACCCTTGGTCTTGCTGAATCTCTTGAGAGAGAGCTGAAGGAAGAAAAATAAAGTCAGATTCTACTTTTTGTTCCAAGGCCTGCTGGGAAAGAGTAAACAATTTTTCTTCTAAAGATTTTCTTGCTTTTTGCAAATCTTCTTCGCTAACCTGTGGTACGGTAACTACCTCTCCCCCCTCCATGGTCCCAAAAGATTGGCCATAAATATCGGAGTAATAAACTGTTCCGGCTAATCCCGGTACGGAAAATCTATCTGGTTTAATGTTATAATCCGGACCTTCTTCCAAGGCCACAACAGCTGTATCTACCCAACTGGGAACTAATTTCCCACTCACCCATTGAGCCGGTGGTAAATAAATCTTTTCCGGAGACCGAAAATACTTTCCCGCACTTGAAAGGAAACGAGTTTGCGCTCTAAGCGTCATTGCTTCAGACGGTCGGAGATTATTGTAAACCCTGATCGTTCCTTCAGCTTTCTTGCCTTTAACAATTTCGCCTGTAGCCGAAAACTGCTCCGTAGCCTCTTGGCTGTCAGTGAGAAACTTCCCCGCAATCGCATCCACTTGGTCATCCGGCCCAGAATTGACTTTAACTAAAATTTCTTTTTCTAAGCTTACCACTTGCATCTTTGGCCAAACGGTCAGGCGAAAAGACGTAAACTTTAGCTGATAAATAAATCCACCAAGGAGAATAACCATTAAACCTCCCAATAAAATAAACCAAAAAGAAAACCTCTTTTTCTTTTGCTTTTGCTTTTTATTCTGCTTGGGCTTTATTGTTTGATCCTTCTTAATTTGCTGAGAAGGAATAATATCATAAAAAAGCTTTGCCATAACTTGTTCATTTTAACATTTTCTTTAGAAAAACGAAAGTTTCGTTAATCTAAGATAGCTTTGATTCTCCGTATCCCGGCGGCGCAAGAACTCTCCTGAATAATACGAAAAGAGCCAAGCTCGGATAAATGAGAAACATGTGGACCAGCACAAATTTCTTTAGAAAATATCTTTTTACTGGCGGGATTAAAAATAGTATAGACAGAAACTGTATTTGGATATTTAGCTTTTTCCAAAAACAGAGAAGACCGTTTAGCTTGCTCAAGGTTCAGAATCTCCTTCCGAATTTTTAGATTATTTTTAATGCGCTGATTAACCCATTTTTCTACGCTTTTAATTTCCCCGGGAGTCAAAGCCCGGACAAAAGAAAAATCGAAACGCAGTCTTTCGTTATTGATATCAGAACCTTGTTGCCGAATATCCGAGCCTAAAATATCTCTCAGGGCTGCTTGCAGAAGATGAGTCGCTGTATGAAGCCGAACTTTATTTTTTTCTTGTTCGACATCGACAATGCCATGACCTCCAAATTTCTTGGCCTGCCCCTGGCGAGACACTTTTTGATGTTTTTTGACCGCTTGCTGAAATTCTGTAGATTGGAATTGATAACCGGCTTTTTTTATCTCTTCCGACGACAAGCCATAAGTAGTATAAAGACGGAAAACATCTTCTCCTGAAAGGCTTTTCTTTCCAAGTTTCTCCAATTCTTTCCACCCTTTCTGAAAAGCTTTTTTCAACCTTCCCTCTTCTTGATTAATCAGTGTTGCTATCAACTTCTCTTGACCCTTTAACAAAGGGTAAATCGGACTATATTTCTCTAGTAACCATTGAATCAATCCCGGCCAATCTTCTGGTCCCAAGCCTAGCTTTGCTCCATTTTCAATCAAGCGGCGAATAATACTTCTCAAAACATAGCCTCGGCCTAGATTACTCGGGCGAATTCCGTCAATCGCTAAAAAAACAAGTCCTCTTAAGTGGTCAACTACTATCCGGCTGGAACAAGAATGATTTGGAAAATTTGTTTTCCCTTTTTCATGCACAAGCTTTAATAAACCAGCTAATAAATCTGTTTCAAATACGGAACTCTTTTTTTCTAAGATCATCGTCAGCCGCTCCAGTCCTAAACCGGTGTCAATACCTAATTTGGGTAAAGCGGATAATTGTCCTTGCTCGTTCTGAAAATATTGATCAAAAACAAGATTCCAAATTTCAACAAATCTCTGGTTCAAATCATTTTCCGAACGGGGTGAGTGATGTTCGGCACTCATTTCATAATAAATTTCCATCGTCGGACCACAAGGCCCTGATTTCCCAACCGGCCCCCAAAAATTATCTTCTCGACCAAGAGCAATAATGCTCTTCTGGAGAATACCTTCTTCAAGAATAATTTTCTTTGTATCTTGATCAGTCGGCACTTCTTCATCTCCCTCGAAGAAAGTAAAGGCCAGCTTTTCTTTGTCTAAATGATAACCATTGACCAATAATTCTAAAGCCCAATGGACCGCTTCTTGGCGGGAATAATCACCAAAGCTAAAATTACCCAGCATTTCAAAAAAAGTAAGATGATAGTCATCTCCCACCTCTTTAATATCAGAAGTGCGGAAGCATTTTTGGCAAGAAACAACTCGGGGAGAATAAGGACATCCTTCTCCTAGAAAACAAGGCTTAAAGGGTTGCATACCAGCTGTTGTTAAAAGGACTGACCGATCAGGAGAAACCAAAGGATGAGAAGCAACAAGTTGATGCCCTCTTTGAAGAAAGAAGTTTAAAAATTCCTGACGAATTTTTTCAGAATTTATTTTTCCCTCCATCTTGTAAATTTGATTGAATCTCCCTCCGGAAACGATCTAAGAATGTTTTCATTTCTATCGTCGCGTGTTGAATCTTCCGATCGTTTTGAGTAATTTTTCTTCGATGGGCGGTAATTTTATCCTCGTTCAATTTAATAGCCCGCTGATGTTGATTTTTCAGACGTCTCAATTCTTCAGTCGCTGCTCTTTGAGTCTTCGGCTCTGCTTGTTGACAATTCTTGATTGCTTTTTCTATCTTCTTCTTTTCCCTCATTAGTTTTTCCATTTCCCTCTCCTGGCGAAACCGCTGGGATTTGTCTTGAGCTAAAGTAGATACCTGCCCGCGGGCTTGGTTCTTTAACCCTATTATGCGTCTTTCTTGACGCACTACTTCCTGTTTCAATTGTGCTGATTCATTTTGAACCTTAGCCAATCGTTTTTTCTTCTCTCGTAAATTAGCTTCATTTTGTTGTTGAATGCCCGCCCCTTCTCGTTGTCGGGAAGCCAATTTCTGCCTAATATCTCTTTCTAAACGCTCTTTTTCTCTCTGTAGATTTTTAATTTTTTTCTGCTTGATCGTCAATTCTTGCTGAGCTTTCGTTAAAACTTGACGAGAAAATTTCTGAGCCTGAGTTAGTCGAAGATCTTTTCTCCGTCCCTGGGATTGCTGTTTCTTCATCGCCTTGGTTGCCCGTTCGATGTTCCGTTGTTTTCCTTGAAGAATTAACAATGCTTTCCATCCTTCCCGCAATTCTTTAGCTAAAGTATCTTCAATATTTTTCTGCTTTCTATCTTTTTTCCGTTTCTGACTAATTATTTCTTCTTTCCAAGATTGGATTGTCTTCAGTGACTCTTCTCTTGCTTTTTTACTCTCTCGCAATTCTCTTCGCAGAGCCCTAGTTTTTATTTGAATATTTTGTATGGTAGACATGGTAATTATTCAGGGTCCCCTTTAAGTAAAACGATCAGCAATGGTAGAAGCCGCATAAGATTCAGGTTTAATCTTAGCTTCAAAACCATTGCCTTTAATCAAATTAACCACCTCCTTAATCATCCCTTGAGTCTCTTTATCTCCTCCAATGTCGGCATGAATATAACGAAACTGACAATGGGATTGCGAATCGGCTTTTTCAAGAGCCGGCAGAAGTTTCTCTTTTAAATCTAGAGCCACCTGGCATGAAAGATAAACTTCTTGTAATATTCGGCTATGAATATTATAGAACTTTTTTTGATCTGATGAAAAACGAATTCTCTTAATAAAAAATCGGCCACCTTTCCCTATCCGTCTGACCACCACCACCACGGGAAAAACAGGAGATTCTTCGGAAGAAGAATCACAACCGACAACGACATTGTAGTCTTCGTTCGGCGCTTCAGAAATATAATGAATAATTGTCTTGACCATCTGTGGCAAAGACAGCATTCCTTCTTGAAGATTATAAAATTGACCTTGACTCATTTTAATTCTGTTAAGATACGAGGGCCTTGAGAAGTTACCGCTAACATATGCTCAAAATGAGCAGAAAGAGATCCGTCAACAGTTTGATAACTGAACCCATCCAGCCCTAATTCTATCTTCGCTGAACCAGCGCTGATGATAGGTTCAATACAAATAACCAATCCTGGCTGAATCATTAAACCCTCTCCTCGCTGGCCAAAATTGAAAACATCCGGCTTTTCGTGAAGATCCCGACCGATTCCGTGTCCCGTTAATTCTTTAATAACACTAAATCCTTGTTGTTCGACATAGCTTTGAACGGCAAACCCGATATCTCCTAATCGATTCCCCGGCTGGGCCGCTTCTATTCCCCGATGGAGCGCTTCCTGGGTGGTATCCATTAATTTCTGAACGGAAGGCTTCACCTGGCCTACGCCAACCGAAATCGCCATATCCGACTGAAAACCATTATCGTCCAAACCGATATCTAAAGAAAGAACATCCCCCTCCTTGAGTCGATATTCTCCAGGAGGTTGATGGACAGCCACCGTATTCAGCGAAGTGCAGAGAGCAGCCGGAAATCCTTGATAACCTTTAAAATTAGGCCTTGCTCCTTCCGCTAGAATCAGCTCCTCCGCTCGCTGGTTTAATTCTTGAGTTTGAATTCCCGGGCGAACTATGCTTTTTACTCGCTGCAAAACCCGAGCAAGTTTTACTCCGGCCCGGGCCATTTTCTCAATCTCTTTTTCACTCTTTAAGTGAATCATTCTAGTTTTAAAGCTCGGACCATAGATTGATAAACCTCTTGGACAGAAGAATTGCCATCAATTTCTATCAATGCTCCTTTTTGGCGATAATATTCAAGCACGGGCAAAGTTTGATTCCTAAAGCAGTTCCATCTTTCCTCAAGAGCGGGAACCGTATCATCTTTCCGGTGCCGGCCCATCTTAGCTAAAAGGCGCTTTTCCGATTCTTCGTAGCTAATGTTTAAATAAACAACTTTATGCTTGCTTGTCCATTCATACCAATCTAATCCTGAATCAATTAGTTTGGCTTCGGACAAAGCCCGCGGACTGCCATCAATAATCAAGCCAGAAAACTGAGGCAGATTTTTCACTCTTTCCATCTCTTTTTCCCATAATCCAGCAATCACTAAACTGGAAATCAATCGGCCCTGATTAATAATTTTCTTAATCTTTTGTCCCGTAAAATCATTAACCTGCCCTCTCTGGCGTAGTAAGTCCCCGCTA
Source organism: uncultured Candidatus Saccharibacteria bacterium (assembly GCA_964437355.1). Taxonomy (GTDB): domain Bacteria; phylum Patescibacteriota; class Minisyncoccia; order Minisyncoccales; family UBA1441; genus CAYTGH01. Next base: position 6,378 of record CAYTGH010000011.1, read on the forward strand.
CCGAAAAAAGCAAAGCCAAACTTTTCTTGTAAAAGCTTGCTTTGCGTTCCCTTTCCGCAACCGGGAGGACCAAGAAACGAGATAACAACATTAGAAGCTTTCATATTCTCTAATTTTCATTTGAGATTTAACTTGCCGCATCGTATCTAAAACAACACTGACCACAATTAAGAGGGCCGTTCCTCCTATAAGAAATCCGAAGGCGGATAATCCAGTCCCCCCTTGAATTAAAGAAGGCGTAATAGCCACCAAGCCTAAGAAAATAGCTCCGACGAATAAACAATGGTAAAGAATAAACTTTAACCGCTGAGAAGTGGATTTTCCGGGTCTGATACCTGGAATAAAACCTCCTGATTTTTGCAGATTCTCTGCTACGCTTTCCGGATCAAAAGTAACTTGAGTATAAAAATAAGCAAAACCAACCACTAAAGCAAAATAACCAATATTATAAAACCAAGGATTGCCAACAAGCCCAGTCACCCCAGCCGCTATCTTCCCTCCCCATGTTCCCCAACCAGAGATGACCTGGCTAATCATTTGAGGAAACATTAAAATAGCCATCGCAAAAATAATAGGCATCACCCCCGCTGGATTGAGCGGAATCGGCAGATAGGTAGAAGTCCCTCCATACATTTTATAGCCCCTCACTCTCTTTGTATAAGAAACAGGAACATTTCTCCGAGCCTCGTTAACTAAAACCACCAAGGCAATCATAATCAGGGCCACGACTAAAAAGACAAGATAAGACCCCAAACGGGAGATATCCCAACCAACAATGGTTTGCCCAAAATAACTAGGAGTTCGAGCCACAATCCCCGCAAAAATTAATAAGGAAACTCCATTGCCAATGCCCTGCTCGGAAATTAATTCCCCTAGCCACATAAGTAAAAGAGCTCCAGCGGTAACCGTCACCAAATAACCAATCAGCATCAAGGGTGAGAATTGTCCGATAATATTCTGACTCTGGAGAAGACTTAACATCGCGTATCCTTGGAGAGCCGCTAAAGGAGCAGTTAATAATCTTCCGTATTGATTAAACTTTTTCTTTCCGGCTTCCCCTTCTTCTTTATACATTTTTTCCAAAGAAGGAAAAATCATCGTTGCCAATTGCAAAGCAATGACCGCCGTAATATAAGGGCCCATGCCCAGCATAACAATAGAAAATCTTGCCAAAGCGCCGCCGCTAAAAACATTCAACAATCCTAGCATCTGGTTCTGAGAAAAAAACTGGGCCAGCTTGGTGGGATCCACTCCCGGTACGGGAATATTAGCCAAAACACGAAAAGCGGCAAAGACAATACAAACGAAAATTATTTTCTTCCTCAAGGGCTTATTTTTCCAAAGATTCACAAAAAATTGAACAAACATATTTTAGGATTTAATCTCTCCGCCAATTTTTTCTATTTCTTCTTGAGCTGTTTTAGAAAATTGACAGTTTTCAAAAATTAATTTTTTAGCTTGCCAATCAGAAGATAAAATCTTTACCTTTGACCTTTTCCCCGGCTTAGGAGAAATTAATCCTTTTTCTTTCAATATCTGGGGATTAACTGTTGCTCCTTCTTGAAATTTTTTCGCCAAATCACCTAATTTCACGGTAACTATTTTCTGACGAGGGGGAGAAAACCCTATTCCCTTAAGTTTGTGATAGCGTTTAATCAAGGGGCGAATTATCGGCTCCTTTGTTGCTCCGGATCGAGAATTCTGCCCTTTAACACCCCGGCCGGAATAGGTTCCCCTTTTCCCGCCTCGGCCTACCCTTTTTTTACTTTGATGAAAGCTTTTTGATTTTATCTGACTTAATTGCATATTTTGTTGATTCCTCAAACGCTTTAAGCGTTGCTTGAGCAATATTAAAACTATTTTTCGACCGAGAAAGAATTTTGGAAGAAATCAATTCAATGCCTGCTAACTGGCAAAGGATTCTAACCGTCGTGCCCGCTACAAGTCCCTTAGTCATCCGGGGCTTAAGAAGAACTTTTGAAGACCCGAACTTGCCAATAGTCAAATCGGGAATTGTTCCTTCTCGAAGAGTAACTTTGATCATTCTTTTTTCCGCCAGTCTTTTAGCTTTGTTAATCGCTTCCCTAACACTCAGGCTTTTAGCAAGACCTAAGCCAACTCTTCCCTTTTTATCGCCAACAGCCACCGCCGCCCGAAATCGTAACCTCCGGCCACCGGCGGAAACTCTTGTCACCCTTGCTAAATCTAAAACTCGATATTCTATGTCGCTTGTTTTTTTAACTTCTTTTCTCATAAATCTATTTGATTTTAGTAAATTTCCTTGATTTTCATAAGTTTATTTAAT
>CAYTGH010000011.1:8782-11424 GCA_964437355.1 uncultured Candidatus Saccharibacteria bacterium
TCATAAATCTATTTGATTTTAGTAAATTTCCTTGATTTTCATAAGTTTATTTAATTTTTGTAAATCTTCTTGGGGAGATTTTCATAAATCTATTTGATTTTCGTAAATTTCCTTGGGAAGATTTTCATAAAAAACTTAAAATTTTAAACCTCCTTTTCGAGCCGCCTCGGCTAGAGCTTGCACTCGGCCATGATACTGATAACCAGCCCGGTCAAAAACGATTTTCTGAATATCTTGGTTTTTGGCTTTTTTAGCTATTTCCTGACCCGTCTTGGACGCCTTCTCTATTTTTGTCCCTTTCTTTAAAGACAAATCGGAAGCGCTCGCTAAGACTTTGCCTTCCTCATCATTGACTAGCTGAGCGTAAATAAATCGAGAAGAGCGGAAAACCACCAAGCGTGGTTGCTCTTTGGTCCCCATTATTTTTGCTCTAATTCGATTATGTCTCCTTTCCCTTAATGTTTTTTTATTGTTAAATAACATTTTTTTAACCATAAATCTCTATTTATTAAGCCCCGGCCACTCCGGCTTTCTTTCCTTCTTTCCTCCGGATAACTTCTCCTAAATAATGGATACCCTTGCCTTTATAGGGCTCAGGCGGACGAATCGCTCTGATGCGAGCTGCCACTTCTCCGACCTGATCTTTGCGTATTCCCGAAACGGTAATCTTCGTCTTGCCCTCTACTTTAAAATCAATTCCTTCTTCGGTCTTCATCACCACTGGCTGAGAGAAACCAACTTCTAAAATAACATTCTCTTCATCCATTTTTGCTCGATAGCCAACACCGGCCATTTCCAAAGTTTTTTCCCACCCCTCGGTCACTCCTTTAATATCATTGGCAATCAAAGTCCGGAATAATCCTTGGAAGGCTTTAGCTTTCTTTTGATTAGGGTCAATAGAAACTAAAATCTGCTGATCTTGAATTTTCACTTCAATCTCCGGCCTTAAATCCCGAGTGATACTTCCTTTTGGCCCCTTGATGATTGATTGATTGTTTTTAATTTCAATCTTCACCTCTTCTGGTAAAGTAATGGGCTGTTTCCCTATTCTGCTCATTGTATTGCCTTTCTTGCTCATGGTTTTACCAAACTCTAATAATAACTTCGCCGCCTAAACCTTTCTTTTTCGCCTCTTTCCCCTCCATTAGACCCTGGGGAGTAGAAAGAATAAGCAAGCCCTTTCCTCTTTTAATTTCTTTAGCGGAAGTATAAATACGGCATCCGGGTTTAGAAATTCTCTTAAAGCCGTCAATAGCCGGCTGATCATCAAAATATTGAAGAACCAAGCCCATTCTCGCTTTGGCCCCAAGTCCTCGTTTTTTAACCCCCTGGAGATAATGACTATTTTTAAGAATTTTAGCCAAAGCAATATTCATTTTGATATAAGGAAGCCAAACCACCGGCCGGGCAACCGCCTGGGCATTCATAATTTGATTAAACATATCGCTGATAGAATCCGTTACCATAATATTTACCAACTACTTTTAGTTACTCCTGGAATTTTGCCTTCGTGGGCTAGCTCTTTAAAGCAAAGGCGGCATAAACCAAAATCACTCATATAGCCACGTCTTCGACCGCAACGAAAGCAACGATTAACTTTTCGAGTTGAAAATTTCGGTTCTTTTAGACTTTTAACAATTTTTGATTTTCTAGCCATGATTTTTATTGTTTTTTTTCTTTCTTAAAAGGCAACCCCAATAAAGCTAATAATCTCTTCGCTTCTTCCTGCTTCTTAGCCGTCGTTACAATCGTTATCGCTAAACCAAAAGCTTTTCTTTCTTCTTCCGCAGACATCTCGGGGAAAATTAACTGTTCGTCAAATCCTAAAGTTAAATTGCCCTGTCGATCTAAAGATTGAGGGTTGACTCCTCGGAAATCTCTCATTTGGGGAAGAGTCAGGTAAATTATCCTTTCTAAAAAATCGTACATCCGCCGGCCTCTTAAAGTCACCTGATAACCGACCGGAGACCCTTCTCTTAAATGGAAACCAGCAATAGATTTCTTTGCCTTTTTTAAAGACGGTTTTTGTCCCGTAATTAGCATCAAGTCTTGCTCAATTTTATCCATTGCTTTTTTGAGCTTGTCTCCTTTTTCTCCGCCCAATCGCTTTCCAAAACTGGTATTAACAATTACCTTCTCCACTCGGGGAACCGCCAAAGCATTATGATAATGAAACTCTTTTTCTAAAACAGGAATAACTTCTTTTTGATATTTTTCTTTTAATCTTAGCATAATTACTATTAAATGAATCTACTGGTTCTTCTAATTACTATTAAATGAACCTACTGGTTCTCATATTCTAGATTAATTTTAATCCATTACTTGATGACATTTTTGGCAAACTCTTATTTTTCGGCCATCTTTCTCGACATAACTCACCCTCGTTGCTTCGTGGCAGTGAGAACAAATAAGCTTTACATTTGAAACATCAATGCTTCTGGGAATTTCAACAATCTGTCCTTTCTCCCCTTGTCGCCGAGGCCGAATAATTTTTTTCACCAAAGCAATGTCTTCTACTTTAATTTTCCCCAACCGGGGAAAAGATTCCTTGACTTTTCCTTTCTTCCCCTTATCTTTACCCGCTATAATTAAAACCAAATCGTTTTTCTTGATTTTCATAAATCTATTTGATTTTCGTAAAT
>CAYTGH010000012.1:0-10751 GCA_964437355.1 uncultured Candidatus Saccharibacteria bacterium
TGGGCAAAAATATCCTATTCTCCTAAGGCAATATCACTAAAATCCAAAATCAAATTCCAAATCAAATTTACCAAAATCCTTACGGCCGGACGCACCGCACCGAAAAGGAACGGTACTTGCTGCCGTAGGCCGCAGCACCATTGGGGAAGTACACGTACCAGGCGTAGGTGCTATGGTACTCAGTAGATGACCAGTAGTGGAGCGGGTAGGTCGCTGAAGAAGTACAACAATAAGGGTCCCAACTATTACAAGTTCCTCCATTGGCCGGGCATAGACCTATATCACCAACGGCAGCAAATAAAACATCTTTAGAAGGTAAGTACCAATCTGAAAAACCAGCGTAAGTAAGATTGCTACAGTAATCGCAGGCGTCTGTACAAACACCGCTACCAGCGGGGTTCCAGACATGACCACCAGCATCGGTAACTGACCACATTTTGTTGTCAGCGCAAAAAATATTGTCTGAGCCTACAACAACTGCTCCGCTATGAGTATTACAATAATCAGACCATGTAAAACAACTCCCGGAAGCATCGCATTCGTAATTAGTTGCACACCCGTGTTGTCCGCTAGTGTAATAAGCGCAGGTTCCATTGTCACAATAACGGCAAGCGGCCTCAGCTCCGGCCGTACAACCATCAACACTAATCCCTGTCTCTCCTCGTCCAAAGCTCGTGCCACAACTAACACCAGCTGCGGTAATATTGCTCACATCATAATAACTACTACTGTCGCTATTACTAGCCCAATCACTAGTCAAATCCCCCTTCTCATAAGGCATCACCGAAGGATCAAACTTTCCGGTGGTGCTGTCATAAATCTTCTTGCTATTGGTTACATCATACAAGTCACCCCCTAAAGACAAGGTTCCACTTATCTTGGAATCTCCAGAAGGATTGACGTAAAAAGAGGAGTCGGTGGCGTCATAAAATTCAGTGGCTGAAAGGCGACCGGCTTTTTCTTGATCGGCAGTTCCGATATTAACCGGTGTTGGAGCATTAGAGCCGGGGGGAGCTGAAGTCGGTCCCGTCCAAGCCAATAATCCATAGCTGTAAAATCCACCCAGGATAAGAACACTTAAAACGAAGGAAAAAGATTTTAATTTAAATTGAGACATAGTCGATTTTTTTAATAAATAATTTTTAAAAAGGGAAATAGGTTGTATTAAGAAGACCGGTATTCGTTCGTGGCGTATCAGGGAGAGCCGGGTCAAAAGAATTAGCATGGCTATCCGTCGGATCATAAAGGAGTTCCCCGGTGCCTTTGTTAATACTACTTCCAAAAGACAATTTTCCTTGAAGCTTCATATTGCTCGTTTCATCCATTAGATAATAGCTAGGATCATTATAATCAAGAAATTCCTTGGCGGAAATCTGCGCCGTTTTTACCTGGGGGTTGAGGCTAACATTAATCGGAGGCTCTGGATTTCCGTCAGGGGGAGTCGCACTGGGACCAGTCCAAACCGCCACGGCGTAAGCGGCGCCCAAGCTCACTAAAACGACACTTAAGATAAAAGATAAGGCTTTAATCTTTTTCATAAAATTAAGGCAAAAGATTAATATAATTGGCTCTAAATTTCAACTTTCCTCGAATATTCTCGTCGCTTTCAACGATGATTTGCTGACCAACTCTTAAATGAGATAAGCCGACTAATCCTTTGTACTTGCTCGAACGATCAGCCATTGTCGTCACGGTCACATCCGCATAAAGAACATTAACTTCTCGAGACTGGCCATCGGCAAAACTATAACCCGCGGTTTTCATTGTTAAGCCATTATCATAAAGCTTAACAATCGTTCCCTGGGCATTGAATAAAGCCGGGGGCATTGTTGCTGTTTTTAACGGCTCTTCTTCCCCGGTCTCGGAATTAGCGACCATCACTTCTCCCGCCGGACCAGCTTGGTCTTTTTCTTCTTCGGTCGCCGACAAGCCCTGAGAATTAATCTCGGGGCCTCGTTTTAAGCCTTGGGGCCCTAAGAAATAAAGAAGAACCCCGGCAATAATTATTAAAACAACAACCAAGAGGAGCAAATAAATTGTTTTTTTATTCATATTAAAAAAAGAATATTTTAAAATCTAAAACTCTAAAGTTCTTTAACTAGTTTAATCTTCCTCTTTCTGGAAGTCAAGAAGATTTTTTCTTTAACCGGGAAGGATGAGGGAGAACCGTATCAATCAAACCGTACTTCTTTGCTTCTTCCGGAGTCAAGTAGAAATCCCGGTCGGTGTCCATAGCAATTTTTTCTAGAGGCTGACCGGTGTGAAAAGCCAACATCCGATTGATTTTTTCTTTAATCTTCAAAATCTGGCGAGCCGTAATTTCAATATCCGTCGCTACCCCTTGCGCCCCGCCGGCGACCTGGTGTAAAAGTATTTCACTATTGGGCAAAGCAATTCTTTTGCCCGGCGCACCCGCCGCTAAAAGAGTCGCCGCCATTGAAGCTGCCATACCGATGCAAATTGTAGAAACATCCGGTTTAACATACTGCATGGTGTCGTAAACCGCTAAGCCAGCGGTAACCGACCCACCCGGAGAATTAATATAAAGCTTAATGTCTTTTTTGCTATCCTCGGCCGCCAAGAATAATATCTGAGCAACAATCAAATTAGCCGATATATCATTTATCGGTCCCGCTAAAAAGATAATTCTTTCCTTTAACAGACGAGAAAAAATATCGTAGGCTCTTTCCCCGCCCCGAGATTTTTCAACAACGACCGGCACAAAAGCATTCATATTTTTTTCCAATAATTTTCCAATTTTTGAAAAACTTTTTCCGCTAGAAGACTACTCTTAAGATACCTCTTTAGGGCTTCCTGGTCAACACTCTTTTGCCTTTCCTCCGGCATGGTTTTTAAAATTTTGGCTAATTCCTGTTCTATTTCTTCGGGTTTAACCTCCAATTTTTCTTTTTGACCAACGGTTTTCAAAAGTAGGAATTGGCGCACATTAGCTTGAGCCAAATCTAAAAAGGAATTTAGAATTTCCTTCTCTGTTTTCCCCGTTTCCTGAAGATATTGGGCAAAAGAAGTCTTTAATTCATTTTGAACAGCTTTCTTCAGATTTTCCAAAAGACGATTCTGTTCCGCTTCAATCAAAATAGAAGGAATTTCTATCTTAATCTCCTGGCCAATCTTCTCTAACAGTTGGGAACGGAAAGCTTCGTCCGCTGTCTTTTCTTTTTGAGAGGTCAAATTATTTTTCAAAGTTTCTTTTAACTCCGCCAGATCTTTGACCCCCAATTCTTGAGCAAAGTGATCGGTCAATTCCGGCCATTTAACTTCCTGAACTTTTAAAACCTCAACTTGGAAAGTAATTGGCTTACCTCGCTGAGCTTCCAGAGGTCCCGTCGAAGGATACATTAAACTCAATTCTTTCTTTTCTCCTGCCTTCAACCCGACTAACTTATCCTCAAAACCAGGGAGTAATTGACCCTCGCCAAGGATAAAACCATCCTGGTGGGGAGCCGGGGAAGGAAGCTGTGCGGAAAAGAATTTAATCGTTATTAAATTTCCCTTAACCGCTGGCTGATCTAAATCTGTTAATTTAGCCCTCGCCTTTCTTAAAGATTCCAAAGCTTCTTCCATTTCTTTATCGGTCACCCGAACGGGTTTTCTTTCCACTTCTGATAGATCTTTTCCATAATCATCTGCTAATCCAATCGTCGGCAGAATCGGAACCATAACTTTGAATTCGGCCGGAGAGCCGGGGACCATTTTTATAATCTGCGTCTGAGCCGGAGCAATCGGTTCAATTTCTCCTTTCCCTAGAAATTCAAGATACTTCTCCTTCATCAAGGATTGGGCTGCTTCAGACAAAGTCTGCGTTTTCTGAATGTAAGACGCCCATTCTTCGGTCGGGATTTTAAATTCAATCTCTACTTGCGACCCCGGAAACTTTGTAATTTTGTATTCCATAAAATTCTTTTAAGCAAAAAGAGTAACTAAAATCAGAGAAAAAACTCCCAAGAGTTTAACTAAAATATTCAAAGCTGGCCCAGCGGTATCTTTAAATGGATCTCCAATAGTGTCTCCCACCACCACCGCTTTATGAGCCGGAGAACCTTTGCCGCCAAAATGCCCCGCTTCTACATATTTTTTAGCATTATCCCAAGCCGCTCCACTATTAGATAAGAACAAAGCCATCGGGAAAGCAGTAATCAAAGCCCCAACCAAGACGCCCCCCATAGCTTCCAGACCGAGAATCCAACTTACCAATAAGGGAGTGGCGATCACCATCAAAGCCGGTATTAGCAAGCCATTCAAAGCCGCTCGGGTCGCCACCTTAATACAAGTCTTGTAATCGGCTTGCGCCCGACCTTCTAATAAACCTTTAATCTCCTTGAATTGTCGCCTGACTTCTGTCGAAATCTTCTCCGCTCCTTTACTCACTGCCTGCAAAAGAAAACCAGCAAAAATGAAAACAAGAGCTGAACCAATAAAAAGACCGGCGATTAATCGAGGATTCAAAAAACTCACCGTTGACGCGCCAATCATTAGAAAGTAATTCGCCAGCCAAGCCAGTGCCGCTAAAGCTGCTGCTCCAATGGCAAAACCCTTTCCCATCGCCGCGGTCGTATTGCCAACCGCATCCAAAGCTTCAGCTCTTTCTCTTACTTCCGATTCTAAATGAGAATATTCAGCGATACCAGCGGCGTTATCCGCAATCGGACCATAACAATCTGAAGAAAGATTCAGAGCCAGAGTCCCTAACAAACCAACAGAAGCAAGCGCTACCCCATAAAAACCACCTAGGGAATAAGCCAATATCATTGCTGTCGCCACCGCTAAAGTTGGCCAGAAAACACTTTTCATACCCACGACCAATCCTTCGCTGATTACCGAGGAAGACCCAAACTGGCTAGCCTGGGCTATTTTCTTCACTGGCTTGTATTGAGAAGAAGTATAATATTGGGAAACTAAACCGATGAGATAACCACTCGCTAATCCTAATACGATAATATAAAAATAGTTAAGATTGGGGAAAAGGGCCTTCACTAAAAAGAAAGCTCCCAATAATGATAAAAGATTGGCCGCAATTGTTCCTCTTTCCATTGCTTGAGCAATTTTTTTCGTTTGTTGGCTGAATTTCGCTTGTGAAATACGCTTAGACAATCGGACCAATAAGCTTCCCAACCAGGAAGCTAAAAGGCCAACCGCGGCAAACGCCATCGGTAAAACCATCCCTTGCCAACCCAAGCTTAAAGCTCCCAAAACCATAACGGCAATAATCGAAGAAACATAAGATTCAAAAAGATCCGCTCCCATCCCAGCCGTATCGCCGACATTATCTCCTACTTGGTCAGCAATAACCGCTGGATTGCGAGGATCATCTTCCGGAAGTCCTTCCTGGACCTTCCCGACCAAATCAGCACCAACATCCGCACTTTTTGTATAAATACCGCCACCCACTCTCATAAACAAAGCAACCAAGGAAGCGCCTAAGGCATAGTTAATCAGCAAAGAAGCTTGATGCGTCAACAGCCAAAGGACAACCACCCCGAAAAGACCAATACCGACCACTAAAAACCCCATCACTTCTCCTCCCATAAAAGCCAGCCCGAAACTTTGAGGAAAATCTTTTCTGGCGGCTTCCGTTACCCGGACATTGCTTCTAGTCGCTATCTCCATTCCTAAAAAGCCAGCGAGGGCCGAGGAAAAACTACCGGCGATAAAAAGCAAAGGAGGAACCCAGGAATGATTCAAGAAATAAAGAAAAAGAGCGACGATTATTAAAACAAGAATAATTACTTTAAATTCCTCGGCTAAAAAAATTCTTGCTCCGTGATGAATAGCCTTGGCAATCTCCTGCATTTTAGAATTCCCCGGAGAAGCTTTTAAAACTTTCCAAGCATTAAAAATAGAAAAACTAATCGCGAATAAAGAAGCAATGATAATAAAAAGATAAATGGGAAGCATATGATACTTTTAATAAATTTAATTTCTAGTAAATTAAACCTCTTCTGATTTTTTGGAAGCGGTCTTTTTAGTTTTTACTTTTTTAATTTTTTTTGGCTTAGCTTTTTTTGCTGGAGCTTTTTTTGCTGGAGCTTTTTTCGGCTTAGCTTTTTTCGGCTTAGCTTTTTTTGCTGGGACTTTCTTAGTCTTGCTCTTTTTTTGCGCTTTTTTCTCTTCTTTCTTTTCTTCCTTAGGCGCTTCCTCCGAAATATTGTTTTGCTCTTCGATCGGACTCGTGCTCTGAATATCAATCTTCCAGCCCGTTAATTTAGCCGCCAAACGAACATTCTGTCCTCGGCGACCGATAGCCAAAGAAAGCTGATCGGGATCAACTAAGGCGATAGCCGCATTTTGATCATTGATTTTAACTTCCACCACCTTAGCCGGAGCGAGAGCATTGGCAATATATTCTTGAGAATTACTAGCCCATTTAATAATGTCAATCTTCTCTCCGTTCAATTCATTGGTTACCGTTAAAATTCGCGAGCCTCTTTGTCCAACCATAGCCCCGATAGGATCAACTTCCGGGTTGTTAGAAACTACGGCGACTTTGCAGTGAGAGCCTGCTTCCCGGGCAATAGACTTAATCGTTAATTGCCCTTCCGTCAACTCCGGAACCTCGGACTCGAAAAGTCGAGAAATTAATTTGGGATAAGCCCGAGAAAGGAAAATAACTGGTCCGCGAGAGCTTTTCTCTACGCTAAGAATGTAAAGATGAAAGCGTCTTCCCGAAGGATAGCTTTCGCCTTCCATTTTTTCTTCAACGGGAAGAATGCCTACGCCGTCACCGAGGTCAAAAAAGACAGCGCTACTTTCAGCTCTCTGAACAATCCCGCTGATTACTTCTCCTTCCTTCTGTTTGTATTTCTGATAAATAACCTCTCTTTGCGTTTCTTTCACTTTTTGTAAAAGAACCTGTTTAGCCGTTTGGGTAGCAATGCGCCCGAATTCTGTTTTGGGGGGCAAGGGAATTAATAAAGTATCCCCGATTTTAACCTTGGGCTTAATCTTTTCCGCTTCTTTTAATTCTATAAACTGCTGAGCCTTAAAGTGGTTCTCTTCTTCTTGATGGTCGATAACCTCTTGAACCTGCCAGAAACGGACTTTTCCGGTCTTGGTATCCAATTTCGCTTTGATTTCCATACCGGACTGGCCGTATTCTTTTTTGTAGGCCGCCGCCAAAGATTCTTCAGCAATGGCAAAAACTTGCTCAAGTTCTAAATGATGCTTTTCAGCAATGTGCGCCATCGCCGAGGTAAAACTTTTTAAATCAATTTGAAACATAATTTATATCAAAGCCTCTTCCGGCTTATTACCCGAGGGTAACAGCTCCAGAAGAGGCAAATCTCAGTCTAGCAAAGGGGTCAATTTTTGTCAAGGGGGTTTTAAAAATTTTGGATTTCATTCTTAAAAAAACCTTTAATCACCTCCCAAGAAATCGGCTCGGTTTAATATTTCCAAATTAGTTTTTGTTTCTCTCGAAAGGATTTCTTGAGACATAAAATTTGATTTTTCGAAAAATGAAAAATAAAACTCCAGAAATTAGCACTTCTTGGAGAAAGATTCTTAGAAGTCATAACCACGTGCGTGATCTGCAATGGAGAAAACACTTTCCTCATCCATCTTATTGCTTCCGGGCGACCACGTTCTAAGATTCTCTCAATAATAAAACGGCTATGTTGTTCTACATCTAATTGGGCTAAATCTACATCCCAAAAATATCTTTTAAGAAATATCGGCACCGTCTTCATTACTTTCATTATACCATATTTCTTTTACCGACACTAAAATGCTTCTCCCAGCTTTTCGCCAAAGGCAACAGTTCCAGAAGAAGCATTACTAAGATAGCAAATAGGTGAAAAATTTGTTAAGGAGGCAATGTATGTTTTAACCGCTACCATTTGCTTTCTTGGTAATAATTTACTATAATTATGGTAATAATTTACTATTATGCTTTCTCTGCGTTCAAAAATAATTCGAAAAATTCTTAACTTATTTTTTCTCAATCCGGGGGAAAGATTCTATGTTAATGAATTAGCTAGGTTGCTGAAAGAAGACCCCTCTAATGTTCACAAAAAACTTATTGAATTAAGCCAGGAGGGAATTCTTTTAGATGAATTTTCAGGAAAGGAAAGATATTTCTTTTTAAACCCGGGGTATCCTTTTTTAAAAGAGTATAAGAAAATTGTTTTAAAGGGCGTTGGCTTTGAAAAGATTTTAAAAGAACAATTGAACAAACTAAAGGGCATTAATTCCGCCTACATTTTTGGTTCCTACGCTCAAAATAAACTTTCCCTGGAAAGTGATATCGATCTTTTGGTTGTCGGCAATGTTAATTCTTTGAAACTTCAAACGTCTCTTACTGACATTCAACGTTTTTCAGGAAGGGAGATAAATTCCCTTCAGTTAACTCCAAGAGAGTTTACAACAAGAAAGAAAAAAAATGATCCCCTTTTAAAGGATATTCTTTCTCAAAAATACATAAAGATTATATGAAGCTGTCTTTTGAGACAAAATTCTTCCAAAAGAAAAATTCTAACGCTAAAACTATATCAAAATATCTCAACAACGCCTTAGGAGATATTAAAATTGCTCGGGAAAACAAAAATTTAGCCGTTATCTTCAAATTTACATACGATTCTTTAATTAAATTAGGGATTGCTGTTATTGCTTCTTGCGGGTACCGGGTAAGAAGTCGAAAAGGACATCATATTAAAATTTTAGAAAAACTGTCTGAAGTCTTAGACGACGAAAAGATAAAAATAGTCGGCGACGCAATGAGAAAGAAAAGAAACGTAGATTTATACGGAGAAGGAATTATTCTTTCTAAAAAAGAAGTGAAAGATTATTTTGATTTCGTAAAAGGAATATTTAAAAAAACAGAAAAATATTTAAAAAATCAAGATTCGTTGTTTTGATTCTCTACATTTCTATGTTTCTGTATTAATAAAAATATTATGTCCAGCCAACGATAAATCAATTGAGGTTAGACCTCAATTGATTCAAATCGAGGTTAGACCTCGATTTCTCTCGAAGTGGGGAGGTCAAACCTCGCCACTAAAACTTGAGGCATTGCTTAACCGGGTTAAGCAATAGCCCGGCGGGGTTCTCAAAAGACAGAAGTGGGGAGGTCAAACCTCGCCACTTCTCAAAAGATTTTTCATCAAAATTTACTATGCCGCTTCCTTGTAGAATTTTCCAAAAACCTGGTGGAGTTAGAGAGAGTCGAACTCTCGTCTTCGCCATGCGACGGCGACGCTCTACCAACTAAGCTATAACCCCTTAAAGTACTTCGATAACTTCTACTTTTCCGTTCTCGTCAACCGATCCTAAGCCTATTGTTTTCAGTCCCGCCACTAATTTCTTATCCGGGAAAGCAGCTTGAAGGTTTTGGAATCCTGATACGCAAGCCAAAACAATAGTTATATCTCCGCGCAAGTGAGTAGCAGCTATCTCTTGAAAAATGCAAGGAGAGCCTATTAAATCGGTATCTACCACTTGAAACCCGTCTTCAGTCAATTTTTGAGACAGCTCCTTCATAATCTCCAGCCCTCCGGTTTGGCAAAAGCGAACGCAAGTATTACATGAAACAATACCAATCGTTTTTTCTTTGTCTAATTCCGCTTTGATTTCTTCGTAAGACCTCGATTGAGTGACGATCATAATGGTTTAAAAAATTGATTACTAAACCAGTATAAATTAGATAAAAGGATATGGCAAATCCTCCTAGACAAAATTTTCCGCCCGGGTTAAAAAATTATTTGACTCCCATAGCCTCCGCTTTCGATATAATTTTATTCCCGACTAGACTTTCCCTGGCTTTTTCCATTCCATGCCGATAGAAGGCAATCAATTTCTGCCGATCAGTGCAATAAGGCAAGATATTGTAATCAGGCTGAATAATTTTTACATTCGGGTATCGAGAATATTGTTTAAATTTTGACGTCTCTGAAAAAATTTTCAGTTTTTGAAAGACAAACTTCTTCTTAAAATAAAAGAACAGCAATGCTGTCCAGAGAGAATTGTTGATTATTAACGGAAGAGATAATTTATCCCGCCGAGGACTGTTGAGAACAAGGAAAATTGTTTTGTCCCTATTTTCAGCGATCACTTTTTCAAGAAAGGGATCAATAATGCTCGACAGCGTGTCTCCATCAGAATAACTTTGATGGTGAATAGTGACGACGCGGGGATAAAAAGGAACAACGGCCGAAGTCGCTTGTAGTTTTTTCAGGGTATCTTTTTTCCCGTCAAGATATTCTATTTTCCCCTCTTCGAGATTAAAACTTCTGATAAAAAGGTTAATATCTGATTGAGAAATTTTCTCCGTATTTAATCTTCTTTTATTTTTCTCGAGGTCCATCAGATAGTCGATGTCAACCAGTTTTTCCAATTTGGTATTTTTTTTAATGAAGCTTAAAAGCAACTTATAAATAAATTGGAATTTCTTTTCTCTTTTAATAAACCGAGAACCGAGAAGATCTTTGAGATAAATGCTAGAGCCAAATTGCGTTTCCCTGGCTAGTAAATAAGCCGCACTATGAGCTCCGGCCGAAGAAGCGTAAAGGCTGTCGATTCGGTCGTATAAATCAAGCTTTTGCAATAAGGTCGCCACTCCACCGCCAAAGATGCCACTCATTGTTCCGCCACCAAAAATAAATATTAAATCTTTTTTCATTCTCAGTCGCAATAAAATACTCCTATTATCTTTATTTTGTCAACAGAAACAATTATGGTAAAATCCATTACATTATTATCTCACGAGCTTCTATTAAAGAAAAGGCAACGCTAAACTA
>CAYTGH010000013.1:0-1071 GCA_964437355.1 uncultured Candidatus Saccharibacteria bacterium
TTATGAGTAAACGCAAAGCGAGTTGGTGGTTTTCTTTTTTTCTAATTGCGATTGTCAGTTTTGCTTTTTGTAGCTCAAACGGTTTATCAAAGCCCCAAGCTGATTCTTCGACTGAGCTAAACAGGGGTTTTGAAAAAGCAAAAATTTTAGTTTCTTCACTAGACGAAGTGAAGAATATTTCTGTTTCCGCATTAGAACTGCTAGCCGGTAATAGTTTAAAAGGTTATGCTTCTCCTGATGATTCTTCTCGTGTTTTGGCGAGTTTAACCAATTACGATTATCAACAGCAAATGAGTTCCTATCAGGTCAAGGAAGGAGACACTTTAGCGGCCTTAGCGGTTCAGTTTGGCGTTAGTGTTGAAACTCTAAGCTGGGCTAACGATCTTAGTTTATCGGCTGTTCTTCGTCCAGGGCAGAAATTGAATATTCTCCCGGTCTCTGGTGTTTTATATTTAGTCCGCTCTGGTGATACATTAGGCCAGATTGCTCAATCTCATCAAGCTAAAGTTAATGAGATTTTAACCTTTAATGATCTTGATGATGCCGAAATCTTAAGCACGGGAGATCTTTTAATTATTCCCAATGGTCAAAAGCCCGAGAAGGCTTCTGTTTTAATTCCGACAAATTCTTACTATTTTATTCGGCCAACAACAGGTTATATTAGCCAGGGACTTCATCCCTTCAATGCTATTGATGTTGCTAACCGATGTGGAACGCTAATTTACGCAGCCGCGGGAGGTATTGTCCAGAAAGTGGGCTACATTACTATTGGCGGCAATAGGGTGAGAATTTTACATCCTAACGGCGTTGTTACCTACTATGGACATTTATCAAAATTCTTCGTATCACCGGGGCAACGTGTTGTTGTCGGTCAAGAAATTGGCTTAATGGGAGAAACAGGGAATGCCACCGGTTGTCATCTTCATTTTGATGTTCGAGGAGGGACTAACCCTTTGGCAAAATATCCGGTTGGAACGGTTCTGCGTTATCGTTAGATTCAAATAAGATAACCATGGGCGATAATATAGTCAAATAAGATAACCACGAGCGATAATATAGTCAAATAAGATA
>CAYTGH010000013.1:1171-10702 GCA_964437355.1 uncultured Candidatus Saccharibacteria bacterium
TAATATAGTCAAATAAGATAACCACGAGCGATAATATAGTCAAATAAGATAACCATGGGCGATAATATAGAGAAGAAGGCCCAAACTAGCGATAAGAAGAACAATTAAAATTCGAATGACAATCTTCCGACCCCGGCTTGGCTTTTGAGGAACCGGCCGGAAAATAACTTTTTCTTTTTTACCATCAGGTTGAGAAGGAGCTTTATTCTCCCCTTCAGATTTTCCTTGCACCCGAGCAATAAATTGTTGTTGCCCGAGTTTTTCTTTTTGAGAATCAAGTAATATTTTTTCGTATAATCTGTCTTTAGGTGAAAGGGGTTTTTTAGGCGAAGCTACTGATGGGGATGAAACAAAGGCAGAAGGTGCTTTTTGATTTTTTGCTGCTTCGCTTTGGGAAGCCAAGGGGCGTTTATCCTTAGTTGAGCTTGGCTTTTGGGGCGGAGGACCAACCGGAACGGATTGAAGAGAAACAGGAACAGCCGAAGGCACCTCCTGTTTTTTTCTTGCTTCGCTTTGAGAAGCCAAGGGGCGTTTACCCTTTTTTAACGGATGAAGCGAAGTGAATACCTTCTCCCCAATTTTTGTTTTAACTTTAGAATTAATTAAGGGGCTTTTAGAAGCCACTGATTTTGTTTCGGGGGCAATTTTATTTTTAAGCCGACCGATGCCTGCCATAATTACTATTAAGTGAATTTACTAATTCTCCTAATGTTATTCAATTTCTTGCCAATAGATCTCTATCGACTGAGAATTTAATTCTGGATAAGTTTCAGCAATCATCTCCTTCATTTTTTGGAGGTAAGATTTTCGCTCTTCTTGGTCTTGAATTTTTAAACTTTCCTTTTTAACAACCTTAATATTTGCCTTTGCTTCTTGAACTAAATTCTCTCGTTTAATTTCTTCTTTAGTTTTTTGTCTTTCGGCAGGGACGGCTTTTTCCGCAACGACTTTTTTAAGAGAGACTTCTTCCTCGGGCGGCGTGGTTTCTTTCTTGACCGACTTTGAAAGAACTTCTTCAACAATAGAAGTTTTCTTTTTGACTTGAGCTTGTTTTTCTTCTTCTAATTTTTTCTGTCCGGCTTCTGGACCAAATTTGAGAAGCATGTCTAATTCATGATCTCTTTCGAAAAGATATTTTTCTTCTTCGACTAAGCCTTGATACTCTGGCTCTATCTTGTTTATGGTTTTTTCCGAAGCCTTAATCGCTTCTTCGGTTTCCCATCGTTGCTGTTCTATTTTTTCTCTTTCTTTTTCTACCTTCCACCTTTTTTCAATTAATTCTTTCTTGTCCTCGGTCGCCTGCCCTAACTTTCCTTCCTTTTCTTCAAGCAATTGTTCTTGACCAATAATTTTCGAAAGTTTTTTTCCTAATTCGCTTTTGCCCATTCTTATCCTTTGAAGCTTCCGAGCAGGCTCTTCTTTTAATTGCTTAATTTTCCCCAGCCTTTTCTTAGTTCTTAGTTTTTCCTGCCTTAATTCAATAATTTTCTTTTCAGAAAGTATTTCTTCTTTTTTGTTTTCCAGAATCCTCTTTTGATTTTCCAAATCCTCATAGTTTTGGTTGACTTTATTAATCGCTAAAATAGTTTTGGAAATTTCTTCCTCTTGTCGCCAGAGTTCCCTTTCTAGATTCCTTTGTTGGGTAGCTATTTGCCAACGCTTTTGCTCAAATTTTCTTCTTTCCTTAGAATCTTGAGCGGCTTCTTCTTTGCTTTCTATTTTTTCTCTATCCTGGCGAATTGCTTCTAGGCGTTTTCTGATTTTTTCATTCTCTTGATCGAGCTGTTTTTTAATATCTTCTAATTTTCGTTTCCGTTCAAGAACAGGCTTTTCTTCGATAGGAACATGGTTAATTTTCGTAGATAAAAATCGGATTTTTGTTTCTAAAACTTGTTTAGCCTTTTCAAATTTTTCTTTAATAGCTTCTTCTTCCCGGAGAATAATTTCTCGAGCTTTCTTTTGAATTTCTTCGAAAATTCTTTGCCATTTTCTCTGTCTTAATTCTTTCTGCCTTTCTTGCTGAGCGGCTTTTTCTAAAACAATACCGTGAGCTCTGATTTGAATTTGGGCTAAGACAGCTTTCCAGCGGAGCATATTTCTCTTTCGTTCTTGAGCGAGAGCCTCTTCTTCTTTCTTTTGTTTGGCAACCAATAAAGCCTGAGCTCGCTCAGCGGCTTGATGAAATTGTCTTTCCCGTAATTCTCTTAGAGTCTTCTCCTTCGCTTTCTTCTCGGCTATTTTTTTGGCGGCTATTTCGGCGGCTCTTTTTTGAGCTATAGCCATCGCTTTAATTCGAGTTTCTTCTTTTGCTTTTCTTTCCGCTTCTTCTTTTGCTTTTCTTTCAGTTGCTTCTTTTGCTTTTCTTTCCTCCTCTTCTTTGTTCTTTTTGATTATGGATGGCAACGAAGCGGTGGGGCGGTTTCTTTTTGCTTTTTCTCTTTCTTGCCTAGCCTCTTTAACTAGCCGTAGAACTTCGCTTTTAGAAGGAGCGCCTTTAGCCGTGACCGAAAACGAAGACGATTGATTTCTTCTCTGTTTGAGCCGAAGAATATCGTCCTTCATGGTGTGGATAATAACGTTAGAATTATTAGCCATTGTTTTTGTTTTTAGATTGAAATCCAGCCGCTTTGGCTGATAAATTATACCTCCCTTCTTGATCAATTTCCATAAGCTTAACGGGGATAATATCACCGACATGAACGACATCCTCGACTCGCTTCAAATGCCAGGAGACAAATTGAGAAATGTGAACAAGACCTTCTTGTCCGGGACGAAATTCTACAAAGGCGCCGAAATCCATAAGCTTCATCACTTTCCCTTGGAAAGTTTCTCCAATTTTTGCTTCGCAGCCCAGAGCCAGAATTTCAGCGGAAGCTTTTTGCGCCTGTTCTAAATTAGAAGCCGTGACGAAAAATTGACCAGAATCTTCAAGATCAATCTCGGCTTGATATTTTTCTGATAATTTCTTGATATTTTTTCCGCCGGGGCCAATGATTAAACCAATACGTTCGGGTTCAATCTGACCGGTAAGAATCTTGGGAGCGTAAGGGGATAAATGATCGCGAGGCTGCTCCAAAGTTTTTTCTAAAGTATCTAAAATTTGCTCCCGGGCTTTTTTCGCTTGAGTTAAGGTTTCTTCGATGATTTGGGTATTCAGCCCGTTAATCTTAACATCTAATTGAATAGCAGTGATTCCTTTTCGGGTTCCGGCGACCTTAAAGTCCATATCTCCTTCTTTATCTTCCCATCCTTGAATATCTGTCAAAAGGCAGTAATCAGAATTATTTTTCATTAAACCCATGGCGATACCCGCGACCGGAGAAGTGATGGGAATACCACCATCCATCAGAGCTAAAGAGGAAGCGCAGATGGATCCTTGAGAGGTAGAGCCGTTCGAAGAAAGAACCTCTGAAACTAAACGGATAGTGTAGGGGAAATCTTCAAAATTGGGCAAAACAGGAATTAGAGCTTTTTCGGCTAAATAGCCATGTCCAATTTCTCTTCTTTTCGGTCCTCGTAAAGGGGAGACTTCGCCATTGGAATAAGGCGGGAAATTATAGTGATGCATAAAACGTTTTTCTTCTACAACCTCCATGCCCTCGATTTTTCTCCGATCGGCCGGAGGGCCCAGAGTCAGGATAGACAGCACTTTCGTTAGCCCTCGAGAGAATAAGCCAGAACCGTGCGCGTGAGGACTGAGATCTACTTCGGCGGCTAAAGAGCGAATCTCATCCGGTTTTCTTCCGTCCAATCTCTGTCCCTTCAAGGCCTTTTGATGAACGGCGTCTCTAATTTTCTGGGCAAGAAACTCTAAAGCTAATCCCTTTTCTTCGGGATAGTTTTCTTCCACAAACTCATTAAATTTTTCTTGAAATTCTTTTTGTTTTTCTCGGGCTTCTAAGTTTTTCCAACCGAAGAGATATTTCTCTAGATTTTGTTTGAGAAAATCTTCAAGACCTTTTCTGGTTTCAGCCGAAGGCAAGGGGGCTTCAAATTTTGTTTTAGCCGGCTTGTATTCCTTAATAATAGATTCTTGGAAGTCTGCCGTTTGCTGGAAGACTGATTCGGCCTGGTTTATCCCCTGGAGCAGAGATTTCTCTTCAATCTCTTGCCCGGTAACTTCCATCATATTAACGAGCCATTCTCCGTTTTCTTTTAGAGCGGTAATACTTAATTCGGCGGTTGCTTTTTCTTTATCTTGATAAGAGGGAGAAATTATCCACCGTGAGTCCACTTTGTCCAAGAAGGCCATTCCCAAAGGACCCAGCCAGGGTAAAGGGGACAAAGAAAGAACCAAGGAAGCTCCAAACAGGGCTGGGAAAACAGGATCATTTTCTTTGTCAAAAGAAAGAACAGTTATGATAACTTGTACGTCTTGGCGAAAACCTTCTGGAAATCTAGGGCGAATAGCCCGGTCAATAAACCGAGAGGTAAGAATAGCCTTGTCCGAAGGTCGTCCTTCGCGGCGCATATAACGGGAACCAAGAATTTCTCCCGCAGCGTAATATCTTTCTTCATAATTCACGGTTAGGGGGAAAAAATCAGTTCCCTCTCTTGGCTTGGCGGAACAAACAGTGGCTAAAATCATTGTTTCTCCGTATTGGACTAAAGCGCTTGCTTCTGTTTGAACAGCTAAGCCTCCAATTATTACTTTTAATTCTCGATTATTTATCGTTGTGGCGAATGTTTTTTTGTCCATTGTTTTCATTATTTAAATAGTGACTAACTTTAGTAGCGGGATTGAGCCGTTCGTAGAATTTACCCTTGAGAAGATAGCGCTTAGCGTTAATGTCTAAGTCGATAAACTCATCCGCGATAGCGATAAGCTCATGCGCCGAAGTTTTTCCAAAAGCGACAACCTCTACTCTTTTTCCATGATTTTTAAGATATTCTACTACGGGAACAAAATCGCTGTCTCCCGAAACAAGAACAATCACATCTAGATTGCTGGAAGTCCGAATAGCATCGACGGCCAAACCAACATCCCAATCGGCTTTTTTCGCTCCACCATAGAATTCTTTTAAATCCTTAACCCGGGTTTCAATTCCTATGCTGGTTAAGGCTTCAAAAAAAGATCGCTCTTCTCCTGTTTTAGTTTTAATAACATAAGCAAAAGCGCGAATGATTTTTCTATTACCGACGGCCGCTTTTAAAATTTGATTAAAATCGACTCTTGTTTTGTAAATGTTGCGAGCGGAGTGATAAAGATTTTGAACGTCTATGAAAACACCTATGCGCTGGTCTTTAAATTTTTGTATCATTTTTGATGAAGATGAAGATATTTTTCTAACTTCTTTTTTTTATTAATCATCGCTATTAAACCCCGGCGGGAATGATTATCCTTGAGATGCACCTTTAGGTGACCAGAGAGAATATCCATTCTCTTTTGAAGAAATCCTATTTGGGCGGTTGACGAACCGGTGTCTTCTTCTGAAGGTTTCGGAGTTTGAATTATTGTTTTTTCTTTATCTGTTTTTTCTTTATCCATAAATTGTATTTTAAGGTAGTGCCCCCACTAGGATTTGAACCTAGAACTTGCTGCTTAAGAGGCAGCTACTCTGCCAATTGAGTTATAGGGGCTTAAGGAGCAGGAAGCTGGATGGGGCAATTAATCTTATACCAGCCACTTTGCAATCCGGTCCAAGAAGCAACGCCAATGACGTTTAGAAGGAAAGTAACTATCAACCAAGCGGAGTAAATAATAACTAGACCAATGACAACACCCTGGAAAAGTTTCCTCGCTCGTATTAATCGTTCGGGACTTCCCCCGGCCGTAAAGAACATAATTCCGGCAACGACAAACATGGCTACGGCGACAAGGGGGACAATATTGATCAAAACAAACTTTACAATATTGTTAACCATGGCCAGAACATGACAAAATTGGCAAGGAACGTATTCCTTTTCGCCTTCGGTAGGCCAGCCTTCTTCATCAAGGACAGGATCGCCGTTTTCGTCAATTTGCACGCCAACCCAGACATCTTTTCCGCAAGGAACCAATCCCTCATAATAAACATGGACTGCTTCCACTTCTTCTTCACAGTTTCCTGTCTCCGGGTCAATATTACATGCTTGATAAACTCCCGCTAGCGCTAACGCGGGAGCCAAGAAGAGAATTAAAGCCAAACTGAAACCCAATAACTTTTTTGTCATAGCCCAATGCGCCCAGCAGGACTCGAACCTGCAACCTTATGCTTCGAAGGCATCTACTCTATCCAATTGAGCTATGGGCGCTTCAGAGTTAGATTGACTTATTTAATCATAGATTGCGGAGAGCGTCAATTGGAAAAGCCAAAGGCAGATGCTAAGATAGAAGCAATGCAGATTCCCCAAGAGATTAAAAGCGTCGTTAATCAGCTTAAAAAGCACCACTTCGAAGTTTATTTAGTCGGTGGCTGTGTTCGAGATCTTGTCTTAGACAAAAAACCTCATGATTGGGATGTCACCACTAATGCTCAGCCCAAGCAAATGATGGACATTTTTAAAGATCGAGCTTTTTTGGATAATCAATTTGGAACGGTGACGGTTTTAACAAAAAGTCGAGAGAAATCTCTTAAAGAAGTAGAGATTACTCCTTACCGCATTGAAGGAGTTTACAAAGACCAGAGGCATCCGGAATCAGTAACCTTTACTGATGACTTAAAAAAAGATCTTAGCCGCCGTGACTTTACGATTAATGCCATGGCTTTAGATATTCAAGAAGACCAGGTAGCTCTTATTGATCTTTTTCAAGGAGAGAATGATTTAAGAAAAAAATTAATTCGCGCGGTGGGGGAAGCGCCTCAAAGATTTGCCGAAGATGCCTTGCGCTTAATGAGAGCGGTTAGGCTGGCGACAACCCTGGATTTTCAAATTGAAAAGAAAACGCAAGCAGCTATTAAAAAAAATGCTTCCCTGCTGGCAAAAATTTCCCAAGAGAGAATTAGGGACGAACTGATGAAAATTATTGCGTCTCCGCAAGCGGCTCAAGGGATAGAAACTCTCCGTCAACTTTCTCTCTTACATTATATAGTCCCCGAGTTGGAAGAAGGCTATCATGTTAGCCAGAACAAACACCATATTTATGATGTTTACGAACACGTGCTCCGTTCTCTAGATTATGCGGTTCAGCAGAAATTTAGTTTACCTGTTCGCTTAGCGGCTCTTTTTCACGATATTGGCAAACCGCGGACTAAACAGGGCCGGGGATCGGAAGCTACGTTTTATAATCACGAAATTGTCGGAGCGGAAATGACGAGAAAGATAACAACCCGATTAAAATTTTCCAGGAAAGAGGCAGAAAAAGTGATTAAGTTGGTTCGTTATCACCTCTTCTATTATAATGTAGGGGAAGTGGGCGAATCTTCAGTGAGGCGACTGGTGAGAAAAGTAGGCCGGGAGGATATGGAAGAGTTGATACAATTAAGAATGGCGGATAGAATTGGCTCTGGGGTGCCGAAGGCTAAACCTTATAAACTGAGACACCTAGAATATATGGTTGAGAAAGTTTCTCAAGATCCTATTTCGGTTAACAAGCTCCAGGTTTCAGGCCATGATATTATGAAAATTCTCCAAATTCAGCCCGGGCCGAAAGTGGGACAAGTCTCGGCTATTCTTTTAGACCGGATGCTTGATAATCCTCAGGATAATCAGCCTGAGCTTTTAAAAGAGATGATTAAAAAATTAGGGAAACTTTCTGACAAGAAACTGGAGAAAGAAAGCCAGCAAGCCAAAAATAATGTTAATCAGATTAAAGAGACGGAAGATATTTTAATCAAAGAGAAGCATTGGGTAAAATAAATTGAACAGGCCGTGGCCTAGCAGTAAGGCGCCACATTCGGGATGTGGAGATCGAGGGTGCGAATCCCTCCGGCCTGACATATTAAAACTCTAAAAACAAAATAAACCTTAGGCCTTTAATGAATTTCAACTTCAAGTTGACACTTAAGAGCCTTAGCCACTTTCTGCAAGAAAGCGAGGCTCGGATTGTAATTTCCCGATTCAAGTCGAGAAATAGCTGATTGTTTTGTTTTTATTTTTTGAGCTAATGCGGCTTGGGTTAAACCACTTTCTAATCTTTTTTTGATAAGCACGGTAATGAAATTAAATTCGGGCCCTAATTTTTCATAGGCCTGCTTAATTTCTTTATCCTTCAATAATTGAGTTTTGAGCTTTTTATAGGTTTTCATGTTGTTTGAGTATAACTTATATGTTATACCTCTGTAGGTCTATTGAGGTTAGACCTCAATTGATTCAAATCGAGGTTAGACCTCAATCAATAATGGTATAATTTGCTGAAAAGTCAATGGGTTAAATACCGCGTAATTTCAACCAATTAGCTGGTTGAGGTCTAACCTCAACCAATAAGGGGATAATTTGATGAAAAGTCAATCAATATTAGGAGCTGACTTTTTCTTTAGTTTTATCAATAACGCCGCCACCGAGGCAAATATTCTTTTGGTAAAAAACGGCAAATTGGCCAGGCGTAATAGCCCGCTGAGGTTGTTGGAAAACCAGTTTGACCTTGTCTCCCTTTAAAGGGAAAAGCGCGGCCTTGGCCGATGGCTGGCTATAACGAATTTTAGCGGTAACTTTTATTTCTTTTTGAGGTTGTTTTTCGCTGATAAAATGCAAAGAGGAAAGCAAAACTGTTTTGCTGAAAATTTCTTTCTCGTTTTTGGTGACGAGGAGGACATTTTTTTTGATGTCTAACTCTTTAACAAAATAAGGACCACCGGGAAGACCAATCCCTTTTCTCTGCCCGATAGTGTAAAAATGTAAACCTCGATGTTTTCCCAAAATATGGCCCTGACTATCTTTTATTGGTCCGGGCCTGGCGCCGATTTCCTTTTCGAGGAAGGAATCTAGAGATTTATTAGCCACAAAACAGAAGTCTTGACTTTGCTTTTGGGCTACCAGAGAGGCGAAGCCTTCTTTATCAGCTAGCCGATAAATTTCTTTTTTAGTATAATCTCCCAAAGGGAAAATAATGTATTTTAGCCATTCTTGAGGCAAAAGAGACAGGACATAAGTTTGATCTTTCTGCTCGTCTTTGGCTTTTAAGAGTTCGTATTTTTGGGTTTTAGAATTCTTTCTCGTTCGAGCGTAATGTCCGGTGGCAACGTATTGAATACCGTGTTGATTAGCCCACTCAAAAAGTTGTTTGAATTTGAGATAGCGATTGCAGATAACACAAGGGTTGGGCGTTCTGTCTTTTTTTAATTCTCCAATAAAATAATGAATAACTTTTTCTTGAAATTCCTTTTCAACATTGAAGATATGGTAAGGGATATCTAGTTTCTGACAAATATCTTTCGCTAATGAATTTTTCTTATCGGACCAGGTGGAAAATTTTAAGGAGACCCCAACCGGTTGCCAGCCAGCTTTTTTCAAGAAAACTAAGGCCATGGAAGAATCAATGCCTCCAGATAAACCGACGACGATTTTTTGTCCATTTCCCTTTTGACTTTTTCGCATGAGTTTTTGATGCAATAATTTAGTTTAGCGTTGCCTTTTCTTTAATAGAAGCTCGTGAGATAATAATGTAATGGA
>CAYTGH010000014.1:0-5727 GCA_964437355.1 uncultured Candidatus Saccharibacteria bacterium
GACGCGAGTTAAGCCGTGAAGAGTACCGGATTTCTCGTAACGGTAAACAGTGCCTAATTCAGTATAGCGCAGAGGAAGATCTCGATAACTTCTGGTTTGAGACTGGTAGGTAAGAATATGAAACGGACAGTTCATTGGCTTGAGCTGATAATCGTCTTTTTCCTCTTGGCTGATTTCTGAAAGGTGCATCGGAGGAAACATATTTTCTCGGTAAAAACCAGTATGACCAGAAGTTTTCCAGAGATCAATTTTAGCAATGTGAGGAGTATTGACTAACTGGTAGCCGTTTTTTAGATATTCGTCTAAGACATAGTTTTCGACTATTCTTTTTAGAATAGCTCCTCGGGGATGCCAGAGGATAAGGCCGGGTCCAACTTTAGGATCAACGTGAAAAAGATTCAGACTTCGCCCTAGTTTTCGATGGTCTCTTCTTTGGGCTTCTTGAAGTTGCTGAAGGTAGCTTTTTAATTCCCCGACAGTGGAAAAAGCCAAACCGTAAATTCTCTGAAGCATAGGATTTTTCTCATCTCCTTTCCAATAGGCTCCAGCGACGCGGTTTAATTGGAATGAATGGGGATCAATGGTCTTGGTTGAAGAGATATGTGGTCCTCGACAGAGATCAATAAAATTACCGCTTTGATAAAGAACTACTTCGTCTCCAGGCAAGTCTTTTAAAATTTCTAACTTATAAGGCTGATGTTGGAAAAGGGATTTGGCTTCTTTTTTGGAAACAGTTTTTTGGGTAAAGGAAATATCTTTCTTTAGTATTTCTTTCATTCTTTTTTCAATTTTAGGCAGGTCGTCTGGGTTCAAAGAATGAGCTAAGTCAAAATCGTAGTAAAAGCCATTCTCGATCGCCGGTCCCATGCCTAATTTAACTTTTGGGTAAAATTCAAGAACGGCCATCGCTAAAACATGAGCTAGCGAATGACGAACGTTTTCTATATTGTTAGGTTGTTTGTCCATAGTTATATTTTATCGTCAAGCTGTTTATTTATTGTTATTTTATCGTCAAGCTGTTTGTCCATAGTTATATTTTATCGTCAAGCTGTTTGTCCATAGTTATTCTTGCGAAATAATTTCTTCGACGGAATCGCAAATTAATTTAAGTTGATCGTGATGATGATTGATTGATCCGTTAATGATTAAGATTTTATTCTCTTGTAAAAGAGGGGAGTATTGTTCTAAAGTATCGGGGAAGACAACAATTTCTATTCGGCCGCTTTGATCTTCTACTTCGGCAAAGAGCATCCTTTGATGGTTACGTGTTAAAACTCTGGTAATGCGGGTAATAATGCCCCCGATTTTAATCTTTTTTCTTTTGAGAGACCCATTGACGATTTCTTGGATAGGGGTTGTCACTTTTTGAAAAGCTTTTTTAAATTCATCCAAAGGATGAGCACTAACATAAAGACCGAGTAATTTCTTTTCCCATTCTAACTTTGTTCTTAAAGGAATATCTTTTCCATCCGGAAGATGAAGGCTCGGCTGAGAACCTTTTGATTGAAACAGGCTTTGCTGGTGAGACATCTTTTGTTTTTTTAAATCTTGAAGAAAAGAAAGTATTCGAGAAAGGTTGTTAATGATTTTTTTTCTTTTAATCAATTGGTCGAAGACGCCGGCTTCGGCCAGGTTCTCTAAACTTTTCTTTTCTAAACCATATGAAGCAATGCGGGTTAGAAAACCTTCAAACGATTTAAAAGAGCCGTGTTCTTTTCTTTCTTGAAGAATATTTTCAATGATTTTTTGACCAACATTTTTAATAGCGGAAAAACCAAAACGAATCTTTTTTTCTTGAGGGACAACAGAAAAATTGTAAAAACTTTGATTAATATCAGGTGGCAAGACGGGGATTTTCATTGTTTCGCATTCTCTGATAAGAAAAGCAATTTTATCACTATCGCCTTGGTGGGAACTTAGAAGAGCGGCCATAAATTCCAGGGGGTAGTTTGCTTTTAAATAAGCCGTTTGATAAGAGATCATAGCGTAGGAAGCGGCGTGAGAACGGTTAAAACTGTAGCGAGCAAAGGGAACAATCCACTGCCACAATTTTTGAGCGACGGCTTCCGGGATATCATTGTCTCTGGATCCTTTGAGGAATTTATCTTTTTGGCTGATTAAGAGTTTTTCAATTTTTTTCCCAATAGCTTTTCTGAGAACATCTGCCTCCGAAAGACTGAAATTGGCAATAGTATGCGCTATCTGCATAATTTGTTCTTGATAAACGGCGATGCCATAAGTGCTTTCCAGAATAGGCTTCAATTTTGGATGAAGGTAGCGGGGTTTTTCTTGTCCGCGCTTACATTTAATATATTGAGGAATGAACTGCATTGGACCCGGGCGGTAAAGGGCAACCATGGCGATGATATCTTCGAACTTGGTTGGCTTTAATTGCTGTAGATAAGTTTTCATACCACTGCTTTCTAATTGAAAAACACCGGTTGTCTTGGCTTTTTGAAGGAGGCGATAGGTCTTTTTGTCATTGAGCGGAATTTGCTCAATTTTAACATCTTTCTTTTTAATGGCGTATATGTAATGCAATGTGTCCTCAATAGTCGTTAGATTTTTAAGTCCCAAGAAATCCATTTTTAATAAACCGAGAGCTTCAATCGGTTTCATTCCGTACTGAGTGATAATTTCTTCTTTTTCTTGCGGAGGATTCTGCAAAGGGACTATTTTTGTTAAAGGATCAGCAGAAATAACGACACCGCAAGCGTGGGTTGAAACATGACGGGCGGTTCCTTCTACTTTTTTAGCGAGATCAAGAAGCCGTTTCACTTTTTCGTTTTCTTCATAACGACGCCTCAATCCTCCAACACTATCGAGGGCTTGCTGTAAAGTGAAATTCAGGGGAATAGATTTAGCAATTTCATCGCAGAGGCTGTAAGGGTAATTTAAAACTCTTCCCACATCACGCACGGATCCTCTAGCGGCCATTGTTCCGAAAGTAATAATCTGGGCAACATGGTCCGATCCATATTTTTGTGTAACATATTTTAAGACTTCATTCCGACGGCGATCAGCAAAATCTAAATCGATATCAGGCATAGAGATTCGGCCCAAGTTAAGAAATCTTTCGAAAAGAAGATGATATTTGAGAGGATCGATGGTGGTGATGTCCAGAAGATAAGAAACAAGTGATCCCGGAGCACTGCCTCGACCGGGTCCAACGACAATATGCTTTTCCTTAGCCCAATGGACAAAATCCTGAACGATTAAGAAATAGGAAGAAAAACCCATTTGCTTGATAACCGCCAATTCGTGCTGGAGGCGATTTTTTATTTCTTGGGTCGTCTGCCCATATTTTTCCTTGATGCCTTTTTGGCATAATTCTTCGAGATAAGCATTAGGTTTTTTACCGCGAGGGGTAGGAAAATAAGGGAGTTTAGTTTTTCCTAATTCTAAATTGACTTGGCACTGTTCGGCAATAAGGAGAGTGTTTTCAATAGCTTCGGGAGCGTCTTTGAAAGAGGCTATCATTTCCTGGGGTGAGAGAAGAGAAAAGTTTTCCCCGAGCATTGTCAGGCGGTTAGGCGTATCGATATTTTGCTTGGTATTAATCAGCATCAGGATGTCCTGAGCTTCAGCATCTTCGGGCTTAAGATAATGGACATCATTAGTGGCGACAAGAGGAATTCCTAATTCTTTTGAAAAAGACCTTAGGGCTTTGTTGGCCCTAATCTGAGATTCGAGTTGGAAATGAGGCTGAATTTCTAAATAAAAATTTCCGGGGCCAAAAATTTCTTGATAATGCTTTGCTGTTTCTTTTGCTTCTTTAAGGCGACCCGTAATGATTAATTGAGGAATTTTTCCTTGGAGACAGCCGGAGAGAGCTATTAGTCCCTGATGGTATCGGGCGAGAAGATCTTCATCAACGCGGGGTCGATAATAAAATCCCTCAAGATTGGCTCTGGTTACTAACTGAACCAGGTTTTGATATCCTTGATTATTTTTAACTAAAAGAGTTAAATGATTAGCCTTCTTGTCAAAAGCGGGCTCTTTTTGGTCTAAATGGCGAGGGGCGACATAGATTTCACAACCCAGGATAGGCTTGACGCCCTTGGCTTGAGCTTTTTGATAAAATTCAATGAGACCATAGAGGTTTCCATGGTCTGTTAGGGCGATGGTATCCATGCCCAGTTTTTTTGTCTGATCCAGAAGCTCACCAATTTTCGGTAGTCCGTCCAGAAGGCTGTAGTGAGAATGGACGTGCAGGTGAGTAAACCGTTCTTTCATTTTACTAATTCTTGATACCGGGCTCCGTTGAGAATTATTCCACTTTCTAGAGAAGCGTTGCGAAGAATAAGAAATTCGTTAATCGAAGCGTTCTCCAGATTGGCTGTCCCCAGTATTAAAGATTGGACAAAATCCACCGAACCGCTAATACTCGCTTTTTCTAAATGAAGAGACCCATTGAGAACAATGCCACGCAGGTAAAGATTACCCTTGATAGTTAATCCTTCATAATTGGCATCTTCGATTTTTATTTCCTGAAAATTTATATCTCCTCCTATTTGTGCTTTAGCCAGGCTAACGAATCCGCTATTAGTCAATTGCTGACCGTCAATATTATTCTTGATCTGAGCGCCAACGAGATTGAGAACGCCGCGAACGACAGTCTGTTGCAAATTCAAGGATCCGCGAATGATGCTCCCTTCTAAATAAATAGCTCCCTTGATAATAGCTTCCTGCAGGTTAAGGTCTCCGTTTATCACTACTTCTCGAAAGGAAACGGGACCAAGAATAGTCGCCCCCTGGAAGTTAAGACTGGTTTCAATATTTCGTTTAGTAAAATGGATAGAAGGAATGATCCGGTGAGAGAAATCAGCAATTTCACCTGTTGCCTCGGCTTTTCTAACCATTTTTTCCATTTCTTTAGAAGAAAGAACCTGGTGAGCATTAAGCTCAGTTTGAATAGGGGCAACTTTCATTTTTTTTTAATGTATAATAGAGAAGAAAGAATCTCAAACAATTACAATCCTGTTTACAGGTTTTAAAGAATCCTAAGGATTATTATAATCCAGTTTATAAGATTTTACAAACAAAGATTTTATAAAAAAAGATTTTACAAACAAAGATTTTACAAAAAGACTATGTATCTTAATTTAAAATTGGAACGGCAGTTATGGGAGCAAGGATACCAGCGGGTGATTGGACTGGACGAGGTCGGTCGAGGGACTTTAGCAGGTCCGGTGACTGTTGGAGGAGTCATTATTAATCCTGGACTGCCAAAGATTCCTAGGGAATTACAAGGAGTGAGAGATTCGAAAAAAATGACGGCTCTCCAAAGAGAAAGAACATACCAAACGTTGATGCATGCTGGCTGTCTTATTTCGGCGACGGCCTCGTCTTCGGCGAGAGTGGTCGATAGGGTGGGGATTGTCAGAGCCGTTGAGTTGGCCATGATTCAAGTCGTGAAAAAATTGTCTCCCGCCGATTTTGCTATTCTTGACGGAGATTTCTCTTTGCCTTTATCAATTCATCAATGTTCCTTAGTGCGGGCCGATGATCAAGTTTTTTCAGTAGCGGCGGCTTCCATTATTGCTAAAGTTCGGAGAGATAGACTAATGTGTTATTATCATTCTTTATATTCTCGATATGGTTTTCAAAAGCACAAGGGCTACGGAACAGAAAGACACCGGCAAGCAATAGGAACTTTCGGTTTTTGTCCAATTCACCGAAAAACTTTTAAGAGCTCTTGGCAAAAGAAATAATTTCTGTTAAAGT
>CAYTGH010000014.1:5827-8759 GCA_964437355.1 uncultured Candidatus Saccharibacteria bacterium
ATTGATTATGGCTGTTCCCAAGCAAAGACATACTAAATCTAGACGCGATCGGAGAAGAGCGCACATCCGCCTTTTCCCAGCTAAACTTATTACTTGTTCAAAGTGTGGCAAATTAAAACTGCCTCATGCTGTTTGTTCTTATTGTGGCTATTACAATGGCCGAGAAGTTATTGATGTTTTGAAGGAAGTGGGGAAGAAGGAGAAGAAGAAAAGATTAAAAGAGATGCAACATCAAGAAAAAAGCCAAGAGGATTTAAATTTAGAAAAACTCTCATAATTGACCAAGATGTCTCGTCACCAATTACGTTTGCTCGCTATTCAAATATTATATACATGGGATTTTTACGACCATGACACTAAGCGGTTAAATGGTATTATTTCTGATAGAGTTGCTTTACATGGTTTAGAAGCTGAAGATCTCCAATTTCTTCAATCTTTAGTATCCGGAGTTAAAGATAATTTTACCCAGATTGACAAAGTCTTGCAGGAAGCCGCTCCTCAATGGTCTATTACCCGTATGAGCTTGGTGGACAGAAATATTTTGAGATTAGGGCTTTATGAGCTCCTTTACAATAATGTCCCGCCTAAAGTGGCTATTAATGAAGCAATAGAACTCGGGAAAGATTTCAGTGGCCAGACAGCGGGAAAGTTTATCAATGGGGTTTTAGGCACGGTTTATGAAGAAGTAAAAAAGATTAAAGAGAATAAGTCATGAAAAAAGAAGAGTTGTTGGCTGTAGAGAAAAAGAAATTGCAGGAGTTGGAAAAGAAGCTCAAGATCAAATTCAAAAACCAGCATTTGCTCATTCAAGCTTTTACTCATTCCTCGTATCGTAATGAGTATCCAGATTTTAATTTGGAGGACAACGAAAGATTGGAATTCCTGGGCGATGCGGTTCTAGAATTAATAGTGAGCGAATATCTTTACGGTCATTATCCACAGAGAGAAGGGTTGTTAACGAAATGGCGGGCCGCTTTAGTGAATACACAATCGCTAGCCCAAACAGCGCAAGACTTGGATTTCGGTCGATTTCTTTTGCTCTCGCAAGGCGAGAAAAGGAACAATCAGAGAGCCAGAGAACATTGTCTAGCTAATACCTTCGAAGCCTTTATCGGCGCGCTTTATCTTGATCGGGGATTCAAATTAGTAAAGCCGTTCCTAGAAAATCATCTTTTCAAAAAGCTTCCGGAAATTATTTCTTCTGGAGCATTCCAAGACGCTAAGACTGTTTTTCAAGAGAAGTCGCAAAAAGAAATAGGGGTGACGCCACATTATCAGGTTTTGCTAGCGTCAGGCC
Source organism: uncultured Candidatus Saccharibacteria bacterium (assembly GCA_964437355.1). Classification (GTDB taxonomy): domain Bacteria; phylum Patescibacteriota; class Minisyncoccia; order Minisyncoccales; family UBA1441; genus CAYTGH01. The sequence continues at coordinate 7,125 of CAYTGH010000014.1, forward strand.
CAGATCATGCAAAAAAATTCAAAGTTGGCCTTTTTCTAAAAGATAACTTAATTACTCAAGGCCAAGGCTCTTCTAAGCAAGAAGCAGAAGAAGCAGCAGCAAGCAAAGCCTTAAAAATTAATAATTAAAATGAGTCTTAGTAAAGCCTCTTAATAGTAATTATGAGTCTTAGTAAAGCCTCTTAATAGTAATTATGAGTCTTAGTAAATTCTCTTAATAGTAATTATGAGTCTTAGTAAATTCTCTTAATAGTAATTATGTTAAAAATTAGATTTCAAAGAGTCGGTAAAAAAAACCAGCCCTTTTTTAGAATAGTAGTGACGGATAAAAATTCTCCTCCCCAAGGAGGAAAGTTTGAAAAAGTGGGATTCTTTAATCCCTTAACTAAAGAAAAGGGATTGAAAGCAGAGAGAATCAATTATTGGCTGTCGGTTGGTGCTCAACCAACGGATAGAGTTTATAATCTGTTAATTGAGGAAAAGATATTAGAAGGCCAGAAAAAAGCGGTTCATTCTCGAAAGAAAAAGAGTGAAGATAAGGAAGAGGCTCCGGTTGAGAAAACAGAGAAGACGAAAGTTGAGACTGAGACTAAGCCCGAAGCCAAGACGGAAATTAAAACCGAAGTCAAAAAGGAGACCAAAACCGAAACCAAAACTGAGGCTAAGGCTGAAGTTGAAACTGAAGCTTCGAAGGAACCAGTGAATTTAGGAAAAACAGAAAGTGTCACGAAAGAGAAAAAGACAGAAACTATAAAAGAAAAACCAAAAGAAACGTTAGAAAAAGAAAGCCAGTCTTCTCCAGCAGAAAAAGCCTAAGCCAATTTTTAATGGAACAATATCTTAAAGCTTTAGATTATGTTCTTCGAGAGGGGACAGATCGGCCTGATCGAACGGGCGTAGGCACCCGATCAGTTTTTGGTCTTCAAATGAGATACGATTTGCAAAAAGGATTTCCGGCGGTGACTACTAAAAAATTATATTTCAGCTCTGTTAAAGCAGAACTTCTCTGGTTTCTCCAGGGAAGTTCTGATATTAATGAGTTGCATGCTTTGGGCTGTCATATTTGGGACGCTAACGCTCAAGCTTCTTATTGGAAGCCAAAAGCTAAATTTGAGGGGGACGTGGGGCGTATCTATGGTGTTCAATGGCGAGATTGGAGAATAGCCGGATCGGATAAAACTGTTGATCAAATAGCAAACGTTATTGAGCAGATTAAAAATAATCCTTACAGCCGGAGATTAATTGTTACTAGTTGGAATCCCGGGGAACTTGACCAAATAGTTTTACCGCCTTGCCATATGTTTTTTCAATTCAATGTTACTCAAGGACGTCTTTCTCTACAAATGTATCAAAGAAGCGCCGATATGTTTTTAGGCGTTCCTTTTAATATTGCTTCCTATTCATTATTGCTACATCTAGTAGCCCAGGTGACGAATCTTAAAGTGGGGGACTTTGTTCATACTTTGGGCGATGCTCATATTTATCAAAATCATTTTGAGCAAGTTAAAAAACAACTTACCCGGAAACCCTATCCTCTTTCAAACTTGTGGCTGAATGCTGATATTCATAATATTGACCAATTTAAAATGGAAGACATTAAGCTGATTAATTATCAGCATCACGAAGCTATTAAAGC
>CAYTGH010000014.1:8859-10492 GCA_964437355.1 uncultured Candidatus Saccharibacteria bacterium
TTCCCCGAAGTTATGATTATCGGAGGGGCTTCGGTTTATGGTCAATTTCTTCCTTTAGCCGAGAAGATGTATTTAACTATTATTCACGCTCAGTTTAAGGGAGATGTTTTCTTTCCTCAATATTCAGAGGCGGAGTGGGAAGAACAGGAAAGAGTAGATTATCCCGTTAATCGAGACAACCCTCTCTCGTTTTCTTTTGTAACTTTAATGAAGAAATAAAATGTTTGAAAATTTAAAGAGAGAAGATCCTCAACTTTTTACCCTTATCTCCCAAGAGATTACCCGTCAAAAGGACGGATTAGTTTTAATTCCCTCGGAAAATTATGCTAGCCTTGCTGTTTTGGAAGCCATGGCCACTCCCTTGAGCAATAAATATTCTGAAGGATATCCCCAGAAGCGTTATTATGCGGGCAATGAATTTGTAGACCAGATAGAGAAGGTAGCTATTGAAAGAGCGAAGAAACTTTTTAGAGCGGAGCACGCTAATGTTCAGCCTCACTCCGGATCACAAGCTAATGCGGCTGTTTACGCTGCCCTTCTTAAGCCCGGCGACAAAGTGCTGGGATTTGATTTAGCCGCTGGTGGACATTTAAGTCACGGATCACCCGTAAATTTCTCAGGTCAGTTTTATCATTTTGAGCACTACAATGTAGATCCGAAAACCGAGAGATTAGATTATGATCAAATTGAAGCGTTGGCTCTTAAATTTAAACCCCACTTAATTATTGCCAGTACTACTTCTTATTCTCGAACGCTTGATTTTGAAAAATTTAGATCCATTGCGGATAAAATAGGAGCTTATCTTATGGCGGACATTTCTCATATTGCCGGTTTGGTAGTAGCCGGGCTTCATCCGCATCCTTTTCCCTGGACTGACGTGGTAACGACGACTACTCATAAGACATTAAGGGGGCCTCGAGGAGGATTGATTCTTTCTCAAAAAGAAGATCGGATTTCTCCTCAGGATAAATTCAATTTAGCCCAGAAGATTGACAAGGCGGTTTTCCCAGGAATTCAAGGTGGTCCTTTAGAGCATGTGATTGCGTCTAAGGCGGTCTGTTTTTTAGAGGCTATGCAACCTCAATTTCAAGATTATCAACGACAAATTATTCTTAATACTCAAGCCATGGCGAAGACTTTTCAGCAACAGGGATTGAGAGTGGTTTCTGGGGGAACGGACAACCATTTATTGGTGCTTGATATTTCTAAATTGAATTTAGATTCTAAAGAAATTCAAGATGAATTGGACGAGGTCGGGATTTATCTTAATCGCAACGCTATTCCTTTTGATAAAAGAAACATCTATCATCCTTCGGGTCTAAGATTAGGATCGCCAGCGATTACCAGCCGGGGAATGAAAGAAAAAGAAGCGAGTTTGATTGCTTCTTTTGTAGCTGAGGTTATTAATCATTTCGATGAACCAGCGATTAAGGAAGAAGTGAGGCAGAAGGTTAAGGCGTTGATCAAGGCTTTCCCTATTTATAGGAAATTAGAATTATAATAATAGAACTTAAACGAGCAATAAAATGCCAGTTTTGGGGTAATTTCTTGCTTAAATAGGCATTTTGTATTATACTTACGGTATTAATGGGTTCTGAGCGGAGGAATAAAAATATTATTGATGCGGGATTTG
>CAYTGH010000015.1:0-10434 GCA_964437355.1 uncultured Candidatus Saccharibacteria bacterium
GTAACAACCCATTTCTATAAAATGAGATTGACCTTTTTTATCGGCGAAATGAGCATTCATAGCTTGACTATACTTCGTCCCTAATTGAAATACATGACCAACTTCAATAGCTTCTCGCATCTCCATTTTCTGATGGCACTGCGGACATACTTTCTGACCAGATTCTTCGGAAATCAGATTACCGCATTGAGGACAGACAAAAACTTTATCTTCTCCACTCTTAGCGAGAACCACCGCTTCGTGAGAAATACGACCGCCAATAGTTCCGCTGGAAGCAGAAACCCAAAACATTTTTAAATTCATCCTCTGAAAAATATTTTCGTAGGCTTTTTGAACTTTTCCATAGAAAGAAACCAAATTGGATTCATCTTGATGAAAGCTGTAAAGATCCATCATCTGAAATTCTTTGGTTCTCAACAACCCCCCCGTTGCTCTTGTTTCGTTTCTGAATTTAGTCTGAATTTGATAAAGGGCTAAGGGCAGGTCTTTGTAAGAAGCAATACGAGAACGCACCAAATCCGTAATAGCCTCTTCGTGAGTAGAAGCCAGGCATAATGAATGATGATGGCAGTCTTCCAGCGTAAATAAGGGCGGATCCATTTTTCCCCATCTCCCACTTTCTTGCCAGAGAGCTTTCGGTTGTAAAGAAGGCATCAATAACTCTTGACCGCCAAGCTGATTCAATTCTTCTCTAATAATTCCGGCAATTTTCTGATAAACTTTCCAGCCTAAGGGAAGAAAACTATAAATCCCCGAGGCTAATTGATCTATAAAATCTGCCCGGAGAAGCAGCTGGTGAGAAACCGTTTCCGCCCGACTCACGTCCTGTTTATTAGAATGACAAAATAATTCGGTTCTTTTCATGCTTAAAATAAATGGATAATGTCTTTAATAGTTACTAAAGCAAGGAGAATCATAAAAAGAATTAAAAAAGTGCCATTAAGCCATTCTTTAATCTTAGGGCTGACAGTTTTTCTTCTTACTCCTTCCACCGCTAAAAATATCAATCTCCCTCCGTCTAAAGCCGGTAAGGGAAGAATATTAAAGAGGCTGAAGTAAATAGCAATAATAGCCACAAATTGTAGAAGATACCTCCAGCCAAGCTGTGATGTTTGCATAATCATCTGCCCGATACCAATCGGACCCACTAAGCTAGCGCCCGGAGTTGGTTGATGATGAATCCATTTTGAAAACACTGAACCTAGAGATAAAGGGATAGCGATAGTCTGATTAACGGCCGCTATCAAGCCTACTTTGGGGGCTTGCCACCAGGCATAATGTTGAACATCTACCCTGGCAAAACTAATACCAATAGCTCCCTCTCCGGCTGGCGGAGATTCTCTTGGAATTAAAGAAACGAGAACCAAACCTTCTGGTTTATTTAATTGCAGTTCAATGGCTTTGCCCTGATGAAGATCAATAAATGCCGTAAATTCACTCAGGTGATGAACGGCCGTCATTTCCTCGTTCACCCCAACCGAGACAATCCAATCCCCGCTTTTTAATCCCGCTTCTTCGGCTGGAGAATCGGGCGCAACTGTAATAACCTGCAACTGGGCTTGAGGAGCAACGGCATCATCGGCAACAGCATAAGGTAATCCCCAGCTTCCAGCAACTATAGCGAATAAAACAACAGCCGTTAGCCAATTACCCACGACCCCAGCCACCAAGACCAAGGCCCTTTGCCAAGCGGGAAATGTATTAAATCCTTCTTTTTTTTCTCCATCTTCTTCGCCCTTAATCCGGACAAAAGCGCCAAAAGGTAAAAGATTTAAAGAAACAACTACTGATTTAATTTTGTGGGCTATTAAACGAGGCGGTAGTCCTAGTCCAAATTCTTCAATGGGCATTTTGAAAATCAAGGCCATGGTGAAATGACCTAATTCATGAATAACCATCAAACCAATAATACTAGCACCGGCAATAATAAGAGCTGTTAATCCAAACATAAAAATTATTTTTCCGTTATTTCTTTACTTTTTATTTCTTTAACTTCCTCTATCTTCTGATAGTAATCTTCGATCAATTTATGTAATTTGTCTTTAAGCTTAAACTTTTCGTCTTCGGAAATTTCCTTGTTACTATATTCCTCTTGAATTTTTTTCCAACCTTCGTCCCACCAATGGCGAATAGTTTGACGCGCTTCTTCTATTTTCCCCCGCACTATCCGAAGCAAATCTTCTCTTCTTTCCTCAGAAAGAGACGGTAAAGTAATCCTAATGATTTTTTGATCAACAATCGGATTGAACCCAAGGTCATTTTCCGAAATAGCTTTTTCAATGGAAATCAAATAATCTTCCGCCCAAGGCTGAATAACAATCTGATTAGACTGGGGACAGGAAATTGACGCTAACTGTTTTAAAAGAGTTTCTGTTCCGTCAAGATTAACTTTGAGATTTTCCACTAAAGCGGGAGTGGCTCGGGAAGTCCTAATTTGGTTCAGGGCTTTTTTAAGAAAGTCGATAACTTTGTCTAATTCCGGTTCAATTTGTTTAGGAGCAAATGGCAACATAAATTAAAGATTAATTAATAATTGATTAAGAGCTAATTTTTTATTGACGTTCGTCGTCTCCAAAAGAGTTTTTGTTTCCTGAATTAATTTAAGGTGCTTGACTAGTTCCGACCATGAATTATCAGAAGCCAGTCTCGAAAATAAATCTTGATGACCAGCTCTATCCTTGTTCAATAAGAAATAATGCTGTAGATTCAAAGCCATATTGAGAATTCTGTTAAGATCTACTCCTTTCTTCATCTTCTCGGTCCAGCCAATCCTCCCAACTAAATCCCTATTTATCAAATTTCCAACATTCTTCAGAAAGGTAAATTCCTCTGAAAGCTGTTCGGGATGCTCCAACCAAAACTTAACTTCTTTTACTCTCCCTTGGCTTAAAAAAACTATCTCTTCGATCTTCTGATTCGATAACCCTTCAGCTTTCAGCCAACTTCTAATTTCCTTCTGGCTGGTTCTGCTAAATCGTAAAATCTGGCAACGGGAAAGAATTGTTTCGGTTAAACCCTGAATCCGATTAGCAATAAGAATAAGGACCGATCGAGGTGTTGGCTCCTCCAGGGTTTTTAAAAGGGAGTTTTGGGCTATAGAATTCATTGCTTCGGCTGGATTAATAACCACCACTCGATGGGCCTGATGAGAACTGAATTTCAACCAATTTCTTATTTCCTGAATTTGTTCAAGGACAATTTGCCCTTTTCCCTCTTGAGGTTCAATCAATAATCGATCGAGATGAATTCTTCCCGCTTTCGCATTAAGTTTTTTTTCGTACCAAAAAGCAACATCTTTTTTGCCCGCCCCGGCTTCTCCTAAAAAAAGATAAGCATGAGCTACTCGGTTTTTTTGAATAGTTTTTGCTAAAAAATTCTTAATTTCCTGATTAGCTTCCATTTATTTTATCATATTAAGAACTGCTTTCTAAACTCTTACGATAAAAATCTAAACTTTCTAAAACAATTCCCCCACCCTTAATAACAGAAAGCAAAGATTCATCCGCTACAAAACAAGGAACTTTTACTTCTTTTGTTATTAATTGATCCAAGTTTTTTAATAAAGCGCCGCCCCCGCTTAAAACAATCCCCTTATTCATAATATCGGCTGACAATTCAGCTGGGGTTTGCCTCAAAACTTCTTTAATCGACTGAATGATTTCCGTCAAGACGCTTTCAATCGCTTCTTGAATTTCGTTAGAAGAAATTTTAATATTTCGCGGAAGACCAGATATTAAATCCCGACCCCTCACGTCTAGATATTTTTCTTCCTTCAGAGGCAAAGCTGTTCCAATCTTTTTTTTGGCACTTTCCACACTTTGCAGTCCTAGGGCTAAATTGTGTTTTTGCTTGATATAATGAATAATCGCCTCATCCATTTTGTCGCCCCCCACTCTAGCTGAATTTGAAGCGACCATCCCCCCTAGGGAAATAACCGCCACTTCTGAAGTGCCACCGCCAATGTCAACAATCATGTGCCCCGAACAAGATTCAATGGGAATACCAGCCCCCATCGCGGCCAAGATGGGCTCTTTAGCCAAATAAACTTTTTTTGCTCCAATACTCAATCCCGCTTTAACAACCGCTCTTCTTTCGGCCGAAGTAATATCCGCCGGTACTGAGATAACAAGTTCTGGTTTGAAAATATTCCATTTTCCTAAAGTCGCTTTAAGAAAATACCGCAACATAGCTTGAGTCACTCGATAATCAGCAATAACTCCTTCCTTTAAGGGACGATAAACTTTAATGGTATCAGGGGTTCGTCCAATCATTTGCCGGGCTTTCATTCCCACCGCTAATACCGTTTTATCCCGAGGAGAAACAGCCACCACCGATGGTTCATTGAGGACAAGCTTTTTCTTGGGAACCCAAATTAAAGAATTAGCCGTTCCTAAATCAATAGCAATTTTTTTGATTAACATGGTTATAATTTTGTCCTTTGAATATCGGCCCCTAATTTTCTCAGCCTTTCTTCAATCTTTTCGTAACCGCGGTCAATTTGTCCAATATTCTCAACAATAGTTGTCCCCGAAGCCATAAGACCGGCGAGAATTAAAGAAGCCCCCGCTCTGATATCACTTGACTCAATTCTGGCCCCCTTCAAGAAAGAAGGACCAAAACTAAAAGCTCGATGAGGATCAACAATTTCAATATCGGCTCCCATCTTTCTTAACTCGTCAATATAACGCAATCGATTTTCGTACAAAGGATCATGAATTAAACTTTTTCCTTCCGCTCGAGTTAATAAAGGGACAATAATTGGCAACAAGTCTGTCGGAAACCCTGGATAAGGTAAAGCTTGTACCTTGCTTTTTCGGATTTTCGGAGAATAATCAACCACTACTTGGTTGTCCTGCACTTCAAGATTAACGCCGATATCCTTCAGTTTAGCCAGAAAAAGAGTTAAATGAGCCGGAATCATCTTTTTCACAATAACTTTTCCCGGTGTTAAGGCTCCGGCCGCAATAAAAGTTCCAGCTTCCAGAGGATCGGGAATAATATCATGCGTCACCCCCTTAAGATGTTTTACTCCTTGAACCCGAAAACCATGAGTGCCGATTGATTCAATCTGGGCTCCCATCTTGTTCAGCAAATTAACTAAATCCTGAACCTGAGGCTCCAGGGCTACTCCTTGAATCAATGTTTCTCCCGAAGATAAAACAGAAGCTAAAAGTAAGTTTTCGGTAGCGGTCACACTAAATTCGGAAAGAACAATATCATTTGTTTTCGGTGCTCCTTTTTCAAAATAATAAAAGCCATTCTCAGAGCTTACTTTTACGCCTAATTCTTCCAAAGCTTTGAGATGGGTGGAAATAGGCCGAAGACCAATTCGGTCTCCCCCCGGTCGGACCATTTTAAAAGATTTTAATCTTGCCAATAAAGCTCCAATAAAAAGAACAGATATTCTTGTCTGGCGGGCTTTTTCGAAATCCATCTTCTCCGGAGTTAAATGGGAAGTCTGCAATTTAACCTTCCTTTCTCCCAGCCACTCAACTTTCGTGCCCAAACTTTTTAAAACTTCGATAATCTTAAGAACATCGCTAATCAAGGGAAGATTACCGATAATACAGGGCTCATCTGTTAATAAAGAAGCAATTAAAACCGGGCCAGCAGCATTTTTTGCTCCCCGGACTTCAATTTCCCCCTCTAAAGCACAACCGCCTTGAATAACAAAAACTTCTTTGTCCATGTCTTTTTGAGCATAACCTAAAAAGTCTCTTTTCGCAAGTTATTCTTTCCTTGAAAGGTCAGGGCTATCTTTAACGCCCAAATAGGCTTCCGTTTCAACGATTCTCCCCTCTCGTTCAGGAGTTCACTAAAAATTTTCCCAATAGGTCTTTAGCTACTTTTCGGCTTAGCTGGGAAAAAAAATCTCGACCCATTCTTTTGATGTATATCTTTTTCATAAGCTTTGACCCTTTCTTTAAAATCATTCCAATAAACGGGTTCTGACTCAATCATCGAACAAACATCTTTATAAGGGCAATAACGGCATTGAATATTGCTGGGCCACTTTAGTAAGCGAGCGGGCACTAAATTTTCTTCAATCTCTTTACGAAGAATCAATAAGTCATCCAGTAAAGATTGACAAAGTTTCTGGTCATAATCAACCTGGAATTCTTTTAAGGCTTGAGTGTCTTTATTGACATAAAGTAAAATTCCTTTAGCAATTTCAAAAAAATGAAGATAGAGCTGAATTTGATGAATATGGTCTTCTTTAGGTTTTTTCAAGGCACTAAAGCCATTTCGATTAATACTTTTAACATCCACGATATAACGCTCTCCCTTAATTTTTAATAAAGCATCAGCCCGGCCAGAAATCAACTCTTGAGAAGGAATATTTACCTCTTCCCCTTCAAGAACTCCTTGTTTCTCCAAAGCATTGATAATCAGCCGGTGAATATAATTGCCGTGGTCAAAAAGACGGAGAATTCTCGGTTCTAAATCTGGATGAGGAGCTTGCTTAAACTTGAAAAAAATAAAACGATGACACTTGCCAGCGTCAGTTACATAAAAACGAGTTTGTTTTCGAGAATGTTTCTGTTCTCGATAAAATTGATCAATAATTTCTTCTAGCATAAGAATAGAATTAGATTAACATAAAATATGATTTATTCATAGTTTCCTGAGTTTCAAGACTTAATCATTGACAAATCACCAATCTCAATTATAATTTAGGTAGGCGTTCGTTCAATAAGGGGAGGTTTTATCATGGAAGACCTGGAAGAAAAGACAGCGAAGTCCAGCGCAGCAGTCGAAAAGGCAAAGAAACAATTTTCGGTTTTGTTGCTGACGGTGATATTAGCCGGTCTCATCGGCGTAATTGTATTCATCGCCCTAGCCATCTTTGACTAGTGCGGATTTTTCAACCAAAAGGAGGTTTCATAATGGAAGATCGAGAAAAAGAAATCGAAGATAGAACAAAAGAGATAGGGGCGATTGCGGAAAAAATGCAAGAAAACCGGCAAAGGATGTGGGGCATATTACCCGGAGGAGTAGGAGGTATGGGGATACTACTGACAGTAGTAGCTTTCACAACAAATCCACTACCCCCTATTACTCTTGGATTAGGGTTGTTCTTCATCTTGATCGGCTTTTTGTTAGCCATCTGGATCCGATGGTATCTGAAATGATATCTAGCTCGTTAACGCAACAAAGACCCTCGTCTCATGACCCGGGTCTTTTCTTTTTTAACAATAAACAAAATATTGAAATTTGTTTTTGGAATGAGAGCTTTTAATAATCCCAAACTACTTTATCTCTTCTTCCATTGAGCCGCTCGCCGAGCTCGCTTCAAACCATATTTTTTTCTTTCTCGAACCCGAGGATCACGGCTTAAATAACCTGACGTTTTTAATTGAGCTCTTAATTCCGGATTAAATTTTATCAAAGCTCGGCTAATACCCAGACGGACTGCTTCCGCTTGAGATTCCATTCCTCCTCCTTTAACTAAAACCGTAAAATCAAATTTCTTTCTTAGACTCAAAGAATCTAAAGAAGCAGTGACTACTGACTGAAATAATGATAAAGAGAAATATTGATTCCCCTCTTTTTCATTGATAGTTATCTTCCCTTTACCAGGATAAAGTCTTACTCGAGCTCGAGCGGTCTTTCTCCGTCCAATAGCAGGATGATATTTTATTTCTTTTGTCTTCGGCATTTTTTTATTCAAATTTCAATTTTTTAATGCGAACCGAACGAAGACGATTCTTAGGCAGCATATTCCAAACAGCTTTTTTTAAAACCTCACTTGGATTTTTTTCCATTAATTTTCCTAAAGTAATCTCCTTCAGATTCCCCAAATAACCCGAATGGCGATAGAACTTCTTCTGAATCCTTTTCTTCCCCGTAATTTTCATCTGGGCAACATTTTTTATAATCACCTCTTCCCCCGTATCGAGGTAAGGAAGATAATCTGGTTTATGCTTCCCTTGGAGAATAACCGATATTTGAGTCGCTAAACGACCAACAACTAGTCCTTGAGCATCAATATGATGAATTTCTTTTTTCATTTATTTCACTAATTCAATAAAAACCATTTTAGCTCCGTCAGATAATCTTGGGCCAAGACGGATAATGCGCGTATAACCTCCGGCTCTCTTTTCGTAACGTTTGGATTCCTCTCTTAGCTTGGCTACGGCTTTAGGCGGAAGAAAACGGCTTAAAAATCTTATTGAGGCTAAATTGTCTTCTTTGGCTTTAGAAATTAATTTCTCGGCAAAAGGAGCAACCTCCTTGGCCCGAGCGGAAGTAGTTTTAATTCTCTCTTTCAAAAAAAGCGAAGCCGCTAAATTAGCCAGAAGAGCCTTCTCTGGTCCTTTATGGGAAAAATGTCTGTTTTTTCTGCCTTTCTTCATAATTTAATAATTTTGCAATGTAATAATTTCATAATTTAATAATTAAATAATTTAATAATTTAATAATTTTATATCTTGAATTTCTTAAAGGTGAAGCTTTAACTTTTTTAAAACTTTTTCTATTTCAGCTACTCCTTTTTCGCTAATCCCTTTGAGCGCTGAAAGTTTTTCTTTGTCTTTTGCTAGTAATCCTCCGACTGTTTTAAAATGATTGTCAATCAGAATAGTTTTGACCCGCTGAGATAAATTCAATTCTTCTATTTTTAAACTCTTCGTATCTAAAGCTGATTGCTGAGTTTTCTTAACACTCTTTTTCGGAGAAGAAGAAGTTGCTTTTTTGGCTGATTTTTCTTTCTTAACTGATTTTTCTTTCTTAACTGATTTTTCTTTCTTAACTGATTTTTCTTTCTTTTTCTGAGGAAGACCATCTTCAATAATATTTAAATGTTTTTCTAGAATATCTAGCGCCTGAAGAAAAGCTTCTTTCGGAGGAATAGTACCGTCTGTTCTAATTGTTAATAGGAGGCGGTTAAAATCCGTTCGATCCTCAACTCTCATTTGCTCTACGCGAAAGGATACCCTTTCAACCGGTGTAAAAATACTATCAATAGGAATTTCCCCAACCATTGCCTTCCCTCTTCTTCTTTGCTCAACTGATTGATAACCAATACCTTTTTCAATTTTGAACCGTCCCACAAATTTGGCTGTTTTACTCGTCAATGTCACTAAGGGTTGCTTTGGATTAACAATCTCTACCTGAGAAGGAAGAATTAAATCCTGCCCCTTGACTTCTTTAACTCCTTTGACCTCAAAACTTCCCTCTTGAGATTCATCGCTTTTAGTCTTGAATTTCAATTTTTTAAAATTAAGAATAACTTGAACCATATCTTCTTTGACCCCGGGCAAGGTAGAAAATTCATGAGGTATTCCGTCAATTTGGATGCTCGTTACCGCCACGGCTTCCAAAGAAGAAAGCAAGATTCTTCTTAGGGTATTGCCAAGAGTAATGCCATAACCAGGATATAGCCCCTCTATTTCGAAGGTGCTCTGGTTGTCTTTTTGATGAGTAATTTTGAGAGATGAAGGTAAAGGTATCATATTTTTATCGAAATATTTTTATTGAGATACTTTTTAACGAGAATAAAATTCAAAAATAGTTGGAATATCCGCTGGTGGATTTACTTCTTCAAGAGTGGGCCAGCGTAAAATTTCCCCCTCTAGTTTTTTAAGGTCAATTCTCAACCAGACCGAAGCCTCTTTCTTTTTCGATTGCGCCTCAACTTTCTGGAAGAGAATCATCGTTTTGCTCTTAGGCTTTACCGTAATAATTTCGCTGGGTTTAAGACGGTAAGAAGGTCGATCAACTTTTTTCCCATTGATCAAGAAGTGGCCATGCACAACTAACTGCCTGGCTTGTCCTAGTGAATCAGCAAAACCCATCCGATAAATAACATTATCCAACCGGCTTTCTAACATTTGAATCAAAAGCTGGGTTGCGTCTTCTTGAAAAGAATGACCGGAAATTCTTTTAACATAACGGCTCAGTTGTTTTTCTTTAAGACCATAAAAAAATCGGAGCTTTTGTTTTTCCATTAACTGGCGACCGTATTCAGAAACTCTTTTCCGTCTTTGGGGCCCGCTTCGGCCAGCCGGATAAGATTTTCTTGTCATGGGACATTTAGCGGTAAAACACTTTTCTCCTTTCAAGAAAAGTTTTTGTCCGAATCGCCTACAAATTTTACATTTATTATTTCTCATTAACTACTGTTAAGAGGATTTATGAATTCTCATACTCTTCTTGGCTTAGGAGGTCGACATCCTCCATGAGGAACAGGGGTTTTATCTTTGATGCTTGTAATTTCCACTCCCCGAGCCCCCAATGACCTCACGGCTGCTTCCCGACCACTGCCTAGACCTTTAATAATAACCTCAACGTCTTCAATCTTTAATTGTTGAATAATTTCCGCGATAGCATCCGCTACTTTAGAAGCCGCATAAGAAGTTGCTTTTTTACTCCCCTTAAACCCTAAAACTCCAGCGCTTTTTGAAGCCAGGACATTGCCTTGAGAATCACAAA
>CAYTGH010000016.1:0-10083 GCA_964437355.1 uncultured Candidatus Saccharibacteria bacterium
TTTAATTCAAAGAAAAAAGATTTATTGGTATACATGGGCCCGTCCATTGGTCGGTGCTGTTATTATGCTAGAAATGAAGAACGGGAAGTGATATTCAAAAAATATTTTGACGATTATTTAAAACTAGTAGACGGTAAATATCATTTAGATTTATCGGGTTCTCTGGAAAATGATATTTTAAATGCAGGTATACCGAAAAGCAATATAGAAAAATCAAGTATCTGTACTAGTTGCAATCTTAATTTTTCATCTTATCGTAGAGAAGGGAAAAATCGAAAGGCGTCAAATCTAAACCTCATGATGCTAAAATAATAGTTTTTCGCGTTTAATCTGACTGTATAAACTATTTTATTAATAACATAAAAGCGACGGGGAACTTACTTCCAGTCGCTTGTTTTTTAAAAATGTTCTGATTATCTAAATCTTAAAGCCGAGAACCTAGATTCCAAAAAAACTTTTAGAACTTTATTCGTGTCTTGTTTGATAAAATTCTTGAATAGAATCATAATAATATTACAAATAAGATAGATATGAAAAAAACAACCCAGATTTTATTTTTATTGGCAGTAGTGGCAGTATTATTAATAGTGGGTAGAGCAGTTTTAAAACAACCCCCAAGAGAATGGACTGCTCCCCAGGTTGAATTCTCAGAAAAACTTAAAAATATTGAAGATACAAAATATACAAAAATTGAAGAAAGCCAGACAGGAAAAGAAGAGGCATCCCTGGGAGACCAGCGAGACAACGAAGAGAAAGTTGAGGGTCTATTCGAAACAAATTGGCAGTGGGTTAATCAACAAAAGAAATTATATAATTTGACCGAAGACGAAGTTGACCAGATTTTATTGGAGACTCAAGAACGACTTCCTGATGAAACAGATAAACTAAAAGCATTATCTATTTTGCGTCTTGGTACGCCTTATCAGTTAGGCTGTTTGGGCGAAGAAGGGGGTAGGGACAAAGATCCTATTTTTCGCTTGGATGTTACAGATTGCACAGCGTTTGTTTTAACCAATGTGGCTTTGCTTCATTCTCAAACAACAGAAGAAGCCAGAGCAATGATGCGATATTTAAATTATCAGTCTAATTCTGAAATGACTTTTGAGAACCGGCTCCACTTTACTGTTGACCGCAACGTTGTTTCTCCTTATTTTCAAGATATCACCGGAGAAGTAGCTAGCGGTAGAAGTTTAAAAACAGTAAAGGTAACTCTCAATAAAATAAAGACAAACGGAGAACGTCTCATTAATATTAATTGGGAAAAAGAGATGGTTTTTGGATATATCCCTAGTAAGTATGTTACCAAAACTCTTCTTCAGGGATTGCCAAAAACTGTTGGCATTGCTTTTATTAAAAAGGGAGACGAGCAGATTGGCTTAGATGTGAGGCACGAAGGGTTTTTGTTTGACGGAAAGCTTCTTTTCCATGCGAGTTCAGTTCAGAAGAAAGTGGTATCCGAAAATTTCTTGAAATACTATTTTAATAAAGACAATAATTCTAGATTTGATGGTATCTTGTTGTTTCAGATAAATTAGTTTTCAGTAATAGAATAAAAAATACGTAAACTAGACAAATTAAATTAATAAAAACAGAAAAGAAGAAGAAATAAAAATAGGGAGAAGAGTAATAGTCGGGGGTAAAATTTATCAGTTTTTGAGCTCTTTTTTGCTTTTCTAAGCACAAAGATTTATTTAATAACTCCCCGAATAATAAAATCAATGGCTTCTTTTTCGGAAAGACCATGAGCCATTAAGGTTTCTAATTGTTTTTGGTTAACTTTTCCTACCGAAGCTTCGTGAGTAATTCTTGCTTCTGGATGTTTGACGAGAATAATAGGGATAGATTGAGCAAGAGAGTGCCCAACGATAATTTCTTGGCAATCAATGTGTCCTCGATTATTTTTAGCGAAGGCCTCTGTTTCTCCTTTGAAAAACATTGACCCGCCGTTCATAACGGCTCCTCGCAATCTGACTAAGCTTCGGGCATTTTCTTCAAGCAATGAAACCTTATCAGAGATTTCTATCTTGTCTTTTTTCCCTTTTCCAATAACCTTGCTATTGATAAAGCAAAAAGCGTCTTGGGCTAATCTTGTTTCAAGATTAATCTTTAATTTCCCGACGCTTCCTTGATCTAAAACAAACTCATTCTCAAAGGTTGCAGCTACTCCAATTTGGATATCAAAATTTGCTAAGACCTCGGCGCCAAAACTTTCTCCATGATAATGGTTTTCGCGGTAAATTAATTTAGAATTCTTACCTAGTTTGATATGGGCATCCATTTGGTGGAGAACATTTTTGGCTTGAGGAAAGGTGCAATGAGCTAAAATCTTAGCTTCGGCTCCTTCTTCCAAAATTATCTCCGGAAGAATAATTTGTTTTTCCTTTTGACCTAAAACACCAAAACATAAGAAAATAGGCTTTTTTATTTTAGCTCCCTTCTTCACTACTAATTTTAAATGTATACCTTCGGCTGAGCTCGTGACGGAAAGCCTTAAATCAGGATTTTTTTGGACGGACAAAATGCGATGAGACTCAACATAGACATGAGGAATACCTGCCTGTTGCA
Organism: uncultured Candidatus Saccharibacteria bacterium; assembly: GCA_964437355.1. Lineage (GTDB taxonomy): Bacteria > Patescibacteriota > Minisyncoccia > Minisyncoccales > UBA1441 > CAYTGH01. The sequence continues at coordinate 2,566 of CAYTGH010000016.1, forward strand.
TTAAAGCGGTGTCTAGATTGCATTTTTTAGCGGACGTTATGAATTGTTTTGGTAGTTTATTTGGCATGGGGACATACTTTTTTCCTACTAGTCGTTTGACAATATCTACGCATGACTTGTTTGAAGTTTCCGCTATAAATTACTTGTCCATGATTTAAGAAAGTAGCTTGGTTGGCTACTAGACCAAGTTCCCCCCGATGAGTAATTAAAAGAATCGAAGCCTTTGTTTCCTGCTTGATATTCTCTAAAATATTGTAGAATTCTCGATAAATAATTACATCAAGACCTGAATCGGGTTCGTCAAGAATCATAAGCTTCGGCTTCATAATGATGACAGAAGCTAATTCTATTCTTTTTCGTTCGCCGCCGCTTAAGTGTTGATCCATAGTTCTGTCTAAAAACTCTTCTGCTTCAAGACCAACTAAGGAAAGAACCTTTTTGATTTCAGTGTGACTAATATTTTTTTTATTGGCCTTTAAAAAATTGCTGACCGTAATGCCTTCAAAATAAGCTGGTTCCTGGAAAGCTAGGGTTAAGCCCATTTTGGCTCTTTTATCCATTGATAGATTGGTTATGTCTTTGCCTTTAAAAATAATTTGGCCAGACACTATTTGAAACCTAGGCACGCCCATTAAAGAATAGGCTAAAGTAGATTTCCCTGAGCCGTTTGGACCAATGAGGATATAAATTGATTTTTCTTCAATATCAAAAGAAATATTGCTCAAAATCAGCTTTTTATCTTCTTTTGACGCTACGGTAAGGTTTTTAATCTCCAAAATTTTCATGAGAAATAAGAATTTTTATCTAATATCTTCTTATGATTTTATAAGTTTATCATATCTTATCATTAATTATTTAGCAAAGATTTTACGCCTTGATTTGGCTCAAGGGTTTGCTAAGATAAAGCTGAGTGATGCCCAGATAGCTCAGCTAGCAGAGCACATCCATGGTAAGGATGAGGTCGGCGGTGCAAATCCACCTCTGGGCTCCGGGCCCGTAGTTCAACTGGTAGAATGTTGGTCTCCAAAACCAAAGGTTCCAGGTTCGAGTCCTGGCGGGCCTGCTGTTTTTATGAGTTGTCATAAGTTATTTTTATGAATTATAATCAATTAATTCTTCTTAGTCTTTATAACCTTTCCCAAAAAAGGAAGAAGGTAGATTTTGAAGATTTATTGGAAGAATGCTGGAAACAATTTCCTTCTACGTTCTTGTTTTCTCATCATCAATGGCCCGATGCCAGGAAATTAGATCGTCCCATCCGTCAGCTTAAGGAAAAGGGTTTTTTATTCAAGAATAATGGTGATTTTCGTTTGACCAAGCGGGGGGAAACTTTAATCCGACAGTTAAGGAAATCATTACGCCAAAAAAAATTATTTTAACAAACTAATGTTTCAAAAATTTAGTGATCTTCAAAAAGCTAAAGAATTACAGAAAGCTATGGCTTCCGAAACACTCAGGGTTGAAGACAAGGGAGTAACAGTCGTTGTCAATGGAGGGATGAAAATTGAAAAAATTAGACTTAATCCTCAATTAGAATTAGAGGAACAAGCCGTCATTTTGAGGAATTTAATCAATCAATCTTTTTTGAGTATTCAAAAAAAGCTAGCGACAAAAATTTTAAAAGAAAAGATTTTTTGAAAATTCTTATCAGCCATCAAAACTATGATTAGCAAAATTTTAGATTATTTTTTAACTATTGTTAGTTTTGCGATTACAGCCCGAATCGTTGTGTGGGGGGCTTATTTTTTGTTCTAATATGACTAGAGCCGAAGCCTTAATCTTACTAAAAAATCATCTGACTAATGTTAATCTGATTAAACACAGCCTAGCCGTAGAATCAGCGATGCGCTTTTTAGCTAATCGTTTTGATAAGGATGAAGAAGAATGGGGATTAACGGGGCTTCTGCATGATATTGATTATGAAGAAGTCAAAGGGGACCCGGGACAACATTCTTTGGTCGGAGCGGAAATTTTAGAGAAGGCGGGCCTAGATTCGGAAATTGTTGAAGCGGTCAAAACTCATAACGAATTTCATCAACTGCCACCGAAAAGTTTAATGGCTAAGGCTTTATTTTGCGCTGACCCCCTAACGGGCTTAATTGTTGCCAACGCATTGGTTTTGCCCAGTCATAAAATCCAGGATTTAACTATTGACTCCGTTTTAAAACATTTTCATCAATCTTCTTTTGCTAAAGGGGTTAAAAGAGAAATCATCGCTCGGTGTGAAGATTATTTACATCTCGGCTTAAGTGAATTTATTGATATCGTTCTCCGAAGTATGCAGTCCATTAATCAAGAGTTGGGTCTCTAATGTCTTCCGATCAGGCATCAATCATCAAACAATCTTTTTTGACTATTCATCGAGCTGATTTTCTACCTCTCGATGAAAAAGATTTGGCTGATTTAGATCAGGCTTTGCCAATTGGTGACGATCAGACTATTTCGCAACCATCGGTTGTTTATTTTATGCTTCAACTCTTAAAGCCAACACCAGGATGTAAGATTCTGGATGTTGGCTCAGGTTCGGGCTGGACAACGGCTTTATTATCGTGGATTGTCGGAGAAACGGGAAGGGTCATAGCGATTGAAGTCGTTTCTCAATTAAAAGAATTTGGGGAAGATAATGTTGCTCAATATGGTTTTATTAAAAAGAAAATTGCTCATTTTGTTGTTGGCGACGGATCTCAAGGTTATTTGCCAGAAGCTCCTTTTGATCGTATTTTAGTTTCTGCTTCCGCTGAAGAAATTCCATCAGCCTTAAAAAAACAATTAAAAATTGGCGGAAGAATGGTTATTCCCGTTAAGGGAAATATTGAATTAGTTATTAAAAAGTCTCGAGATGATTTTCAAATTACTTCTTATCCAGGATTTGTTTTTGTCCCCTTAAAAATTCAATCTAAATCATGAAAAATTATCAAGGTGCAATTTTAATTCTCCTAGTTGGTTTCGCAATTTCTTTTTTCGTAGCTTATGGTTTTCAAAATATAGTTTACGGACCGGCTAATCCTCAAGGCCCAACGGTGAATTTTCAAATTAATGCCGGAGAAAGTCTTGAAAGCGTTGGTCAGAGGTTAGAAGAAGAAGGGATTATTAAGAATAAAGATATTTTCGTTCTCCTCGGTATTTTGAACGGAATGGAAAAACAATTGCGGGAAGGAGAGTATCTGCTTTCTCCTCAAAATAATTTGCTAGATGTTATTAAAGAATTGCAACGGGGGAACAGTCAGCCTTCTAAAGTTTTAACCATTAAAGAAGGAGAGACTTTAGAGCAAATTCAAAGTTATTTAGAACAGGATTTTAATGCCAGTTATGAGATTGATAAGATTAAAGCAGGGGAGTGGAGTAAAGAATTTCCATGTTTGGAAAATATTTCTCCGGATGATAGTTTAGAAGGATATCTTTTTCCCGACACTTACTATTTTTCGCAATCGGCTACGGTCGAGGATGTTATCCGCAAAATACTTTTCAATTTTCAAAAGAAGATAGGGCCGATAGAAAAAGAAATTGAGGCCCGAGGTAGTCTTAGTCGAACCATTATTATGGCTAGTCTGGTTGAGAAAGAAGTGCCTCATTTAGAAGACAAGAAAATAGTAGCCGGCATTATTGAAAAAAGAATGGAAATAGGGATGCCTATCCAAATTGACGCCACCATTAATTATATTCTTCAGAAAACATCCCCCCTTTCTATCAATGATACCCAGGTAGATTCTCCTTATAATACTTATCAGCATCTAGGTCTTCCCCTTGGTCCCATTTGTAATCCTGGGCTAGAAAGCATTCAAGCAGTTCTGGCCCCGAAAGATAGTTCTTATCTTTACTATTTGACTACTCCTCAAAGAGAAGTTATTTATAGCCGTACTCTGTTAGAACATAATCGAGCTAAAGCGAAATACTATCCTAAAAAATAAGATGTTAAAAGCTGTTTTAGTTATCGCTTCGAAGAATTTTCAAGACGAAGAATTTTTTCGACCGAAGGAGGTTTTGGAAGAAGCGGGCATTGATGTTATCCCCGCGAGTGATCGGTTAGGAACGGCTAAGGGCTCCGAAGGGGGAGAAGTGAATATTATTTATACTCTAAAAGATTTACCTTCTATAAAATACGATGCTTTAGTTTTTATCGGGGGGACAGGAGCCTTAAAATATCTAGACAATATCTTGTCTTACCAATTATTAAAGAGAACAGCGAAACAGAAAAAGATAATTGGAGCCATTTGCATTGCTCCCTTAATTTTAGCCAGAGCCGGGATTCTTCAAGGGAAAAAAGCAACTATTTGGACTTCTACTCTTTATCAAAAATCAGCTAAAGAATTAAAACAATTAGGAGCATATTATATCGATTCCCCGGTTGTTCAGGACGGGCTTATTGTTACCGCTAATGGACCTTCGGCCGCAGAATTATTCGGAGGAAAGTTAATTGATGTATTGACAAATAATTAAAGAAAGGATAAACTTAATTTTGTCCAGAGATAGTAAGTTTTAAGAGGTGGGATCACCTCGTAAAGTAAGTCTTACTGAGGATTAAAATTTTGTATTTAATCTGTGGACACAGTCAGCAGATTTTTTTTATTATGGCTCTTACGCGACAACAAAAAACAGATATTATTTCTGATTTAAAAGAAAAAGTTAATTCTCAAAAGGGAACTGTTTTTGTTAATTTTTCTCATATTTCAACTAGCAATTTATCTAGTCTTCGCGAGCAAGCCAGGGAGGAAAATTGCTTATTCAAAGTCATTAAGAAAACTTTGTTCAAGTTAGGGTGCCAGGATCAGGAATGGTGGAATGAAGACTTGGAAAAAGGAGAGGGATCGTTAGCGGCTATGTTTGGGTTTCAAGACGAGATGACTCCTATTAAATTGGTTTACGAATTTGCGCAGGCTCACCCAGAAGTGGTTATTACCGGGGCTTTATGGCAGGGACAATTCCAAGGAGCCGAAGCAGTTGTGGAGCTGGCTACTTTGCCTGATTACCAGGCCTTGGTCCAACAATTCACGGGAGTTTTGCAAGCGCCAATAGTCAATTTTATTAGCGTTTTGAAAAATAATTATAAAGGTCTATTGTATTGCTTAAATCAAATTAAACATTAATTTTATTATGGCTGAAGAAAAAAAGGAGAAAAAGGATGTCAAAAAAGAGACTGAAGTGAAAGCGGAGGAAAAAGAGGAAAAGAAAATAGAGAAAAAAGAGACTCCCAAGGCTAAAACGGAAAAACCTGTTCCCGAGCCAGAATCTCAAGAAGAAGTAGAAATTCCAGCTGAATTTGCAGACTTGGTGAAGCAGATTGAGAAGATGAGCGTTCTTGATTTATCAAGACTGGTTAAGATCTTGGAAAAGAAGTTTCATGTTTCCGCAACGCCAATGATGAGCGCGCAACCAGCAGCAGCTGGTGCCGGAGCGGCCTCAGCGGAAGGGGACGAAGAAGAAAAAAGCAGTTACGACGTTGTCCTGACTGGAATAGGAGACCAAAAAATTCAGGTTATTAAAGTTCTTAGAGACTTGACAGACAAGGGCTTAAAGGACTCTAAAGATTTAGCGGATCAGGCCGCAAAAGAACCTCAAGTCCTCAAGGAAGGGGTTAAGAAAGATGAAGCCGAGGATATGAAGAAAAAACTAGAAGAAGCAGGAGCGAAAGTAGAGTTAAAGTAAACAAGTCTTTTTAGATGACTGAAACAGCTAAGGATTAAACAATCTTAGCTGTTTTTGTTTTGAAAAACTTCATTTTTTGTCTAAAAATAGGGAAGAATAAAATATTTGTTTTCTTCTTTCGATGATTGGGTTGACAAGTTATTGACAACTTTGATTTTGAAAACTATAATAAAGTTGTTTACAAAATACCATGGATATAAAAAATATTATTCTTAAGAAATTAAAAGGAAAGAGTGAAATCAAAGTTGCTGATATTGTAAAAGCAACTGGGTTTTCTCGTGCCTATGTCAATCGTTTTTTCAAAGAGCTTCGAGAAGAAGGGAAAATCGTATTGCTTGGGAAAGCCAATAAAGCAAGATATGTCTTAGCCCAAAAAGAAGCTATTCGTAAAGCTAATAAAAAGATTTTAGAGTTTCATGCGGTTTTAAAGAATAAAGGTATCAGAGAAGAAGAGATATTAGGCAAGATTAAGAAAAATACTGGGATATTTTTGAATCTGCCTCGAAATGTGGTTGAAATTTTAGATTATGCTTTTACGGAAGTGTTGAATAATGCTATTGAGCATTCGCGTTCTAATGTTATCAAAATAGATATGAAGAGAGACCAAGAGATTATCCGTTTCGATATTATTGACAGAGGAATAGGAATTTTTAATCATATCATGAGGAAAAGAAAACTTAAAAGCGAATTAGAAGCTATCCAGGATTTGATTAAAGGAAAGCAAACGACAGCTCCGGCAACCCATAGCGGAGAAGGTCTTTTCTTTACTTCAAAAGTAGGGGATAGATTGACAATTAAGGGATCTACTAAAAAATTAATGTTTAATAAGATTCTCGATGATATATTTATAAGTGATATTAAGAATATCAAAGGAACAAAAGTGAATTTCATTATTAATATCAAAAGCGAACAGGGGCTGGTCGAAGTTTTTAGACAATATTCTAAAGATTTATTTGAATTTAATAAAACCAAAGTTGTTGTAAGGCTGTATAGGGAAAATGGCAGTTTTATGTCGCGTTCTCAAGCTAAAAGAATACTAAGCGGTCTTGAAAAATTTAAAATAATAGTTTTGGATTTTGACAGAGTTAATGTCATTGGCCAGTCATTTGCGGACGAGATTTTTAGGATTTGGCAAGATCACCATCCCGATATTAGAATCCAGTGGATTAATAGCAATGACAATATAGATTTTATGATTGGAAGAGCTATTAATAATTGAGAATTAATCTTCTCAGCTGTTTTTGTTTTGAAAAACTTTTTAATTCGTCTAGAATAAAAGAAGAGGGGCGTATAGCTCAGTGGTTTAGAGCGCACGGTTCACATCCGTGAGGTCTGTGGTTCAAATCCACATACGCCCACTAGATCAGAAATGTCAAATTTTTCGCGTGTAAGATTTGTTAGAATTTAAAAAACCAAAATCATGAAAAAGTTAACTTGGATTTTGATATTTACTTTTTTAGTTCTGGTAGGTTTTTGTTTTATATTTTTTTTCTTTATTCCGAGAACTATAATAATTAAAGATTCTCAAAATCTACCTTCTAATCATTTAAACATCTTGTCTTTAAACAACCTAGACAATAGTCAAAAAGAGCCATTTTATCTTAAAACATTTTCGGATGTTAGAAATGACTTTATTCTAGAGAACAAAAGTTTTTTAGAAATTAATCTCCCAGAAATGAAGGTTAAACTATATCAAGATGGAAAATTAATAAAGGAAAATCAGATTTTAACAATAGGAGATCCCCAGGGATGGGGCGGCTCGGCTCTCGGGTTGTATAAAATTATATCCGGCAACAGGCTTAGTTTTTCAGTAATTTCTCAAGTCTATATGCCGTATGCTCTCCATTATTACGGAAAGTATTATCTTCATGGCGA
>CAYTGH010000017.1:0-2422 GCA_964437355.1 uncultured Candidatus Saccharibacteria bacterium
TGCTTTTTCTTGGGGAATAAATAACAATCTTAGTTGATTGTTCAGAGTGATTGTGATTTTTTTCATTTTTTTTATTCTTGATTAATAAGCTTCGCTATTGTTGCTGATAACTCAACAATCGGTACCCGAATCTGTTTCATTGTTTCCCGATCCCGGCAAGTTACTGTTTGGTCTTGTAGGGTTTGAAAATCAATCGTGACTGCCAAAGGTGTTCCGATTTCATCATGGCGGCGATAGCGGCGGCCAATAGATCCGTTAGCGTCATAGCTAACGTGAAAAGAACGAATTAATTTTTGGAAAATATCCATCGCTTGCTCAACAAGTTTGTCTTCTTTCCCAAGAAGAGGGAAAACCGCTACCTGAAAAGGGGCTAATCTCGGCGATAAACGAAGGATCACTTCCTCTTTTTGTTTAGAACCTCCTCCTCTCCCGCCGCTGACTTCGCTGTAAGCATCAGTTAAAAAAGCTAATAAAGTTCTTTCGACGCCAGCTGAAATCTCTACCACGTGAGGAACCAATTCTTCCTGGGTGCTCGGGTTTCGATAAGCTAGATCGCCGTGGCTATGTTCCATGTGATTTTTTAAATCATATTCGCCCCGATAATGAATGCCTTCAATCTCTTGCCAGCCAAAAGGAAAATGATATTCAATATCTACCGCTTTTCTAGCGTAATGGGCTAATTTCTCTTTGGGCGTTTCCTGACATCTAATATTTTCCGGCTTAATGCCTAAGTCAAGATACCATTGTTTCCTTTGTTCTTTCCAATGCTCAAACCATTTTTCTGCTTCTTCTTCTCGGCAGAACCATTCCATCTCCATTTGCTCGAATTCACGAGTGCGAAAAATAAAATTTTTAGGATTAATCTCGTTTCGAAAAGCCTTGCCAATTTGGGCAATACCCATCGGCAAATGCATTCTCATCGCTTGCGCCACATTTTTAAAATTTAGAAAAATACCCTGACAAGTTTCCGGCCGTAAATAAACAACAGATTGTTCGTCTTCCACCGGCCCCACAAAACTCTTCATCATTAAATGAAAGATTCGAGGAGAAGTTAATTCTCCCCCGCAAAGAGGACAATGTCCTTCTTTAATTTCTTCTTCCTTAAAGCGGTGATGGCATTTTTTGCATTCCACTAATTGATCAGAAAAATGATCTAGATGCCCGGAAGCCTCCCAAACTTTAGGATGAATAATAATCGGTGTATCTATCTCCGCTACCGAGGGATTGCGAGAAACAATGGATTTTCTCCATTCTTCTTTAATGTTGTTTTTGAGGGCCGTTCCTAAAGGACCAAAATCATAGGCGGCGCTAAAACCTCCATAAATCTCTGAATCTGGAAAAACAAAGCCTCTTCTCTTGGCTAAAGAAATAATTTTCCCTATTAGGTCGTCCATAAGTCTTGTTTAGAGTTGTTCGTTTACGGTCGTACTTAAATCCTTTACAACTGAGGTTATCGTCGTAATAGTTTCTTTTGTCCATTGGTCTATCCCTGAGATAGAAGAGGCATCAATCAAGGGCAACTGAAGATCGTCTTGATTTTGAGGAGTTAGAGAAAGTTGAAAAGCAACTGTTGCTTTTTGTTCTGGATCAAGTTGGCCAATGTCCCAAATTAAATTATTGGTCAGCGTATCATAATGTAAATTTTTTCCCTCGTCTTCAGGAAAAGATTGATGATTAAACCAAATGCCTTTCGGCAAAGTCGTTTGCACTTTTATCTCTTGCACTTCGTTATAAGAATTGCTCACTTGCCAAAAAATACTGTAGGTTGATGTCTTCCCCATTTCAAAAGGAATGGGACCCTCATCTTCAAAAAATTCACGGTCATGATAGGCTTTCTGAACCAGCCCTAGGCGAGAATTAATCTTCATGGCAAAGACTCTTCGGCTTTGGTCGATTTCAACAATGTCATTCACTTCTGGAGATTGGCTACTGACATCCCAATCTTTCTTTAGATTCACCCAAAATTCTACCGATCCTTCTTTCTGAGTATCAAAAAAACGAAGCTGAGAATTAGTTTTCCAATCCCAGAGGAGAGAATTATCTCCTGGCTGGTATAATCCATCCTTAGATCTTAGACTGCTTAAATCAAATTGATCTCCGTTTAGCCTAACTACTAAAAACTGCTTTTCTAAAGGATAATCACCAACGTTTCTGAAGAAAATTTGATAGTGCAAAAGATCTCCAGGGTTGGCGGCGTAGTCCAGGTGTCCGTTAATTTGCTGAGAAATATAAATAGGCGAATGGGCAATTTGAATAGTTTGGCGAATTTCTTTTAGGAGAACAAACTGATTCTGTGTCCAGATACCAAGGCGAGCTCGAAATACCTCTTGCTCTCCCCCTTCCTGATTCATTCTCCCTGTAATCTTAATCTGCCCTCCTTCTTTATTTAACAAAATAGGAAGATTCCATTTTTTTTGCTCAA
>CAYTGH010000017.1:2432-7351 GCA_964437355.1 uncultured Candidatus Saccharibacteria bacterium
CAACGCCTTCCGGTTGGGTTGATAAAACTTGAAAATCAGCGGGGGATTCTAATTGAATAACAAGACCGGAAATAGGATCATCAAAACTAGAAGCATAATTCATAAAGAATTGAAATTCCTCTTGAGGCGGAACGGAGTTTGGTAAATCAAATTCAAAGGTTAAGGGAATATTACCAATTGAAGTTGCCAATTGAGTTTCAGAGCTATAATAAGCCTTTAACCCTTTCAATCGATAATCAATCTTAGCCTGGGCCTTTTCTACCCCTCCAACCTGGCCGAACAAACGAGCCCGAAAAGTCAGAATTTTTTCTTGACCCGGATAAATATTATCAAGATTTTTTCTAATAACGGCTTCTTGGGAATCCACCGGTTGGGAATGAGTCGGAAAAGTGAAAAGAAGTTCTGGTTGAACAATAGTCGCCTGCCCCTGATTGCGACAGCGTAAAGTATATTCTACCTCTTGACCAGCCGAGACAGAATCAGGGCCTAAAAGCTCTAAGATAAGGTCTCCTTTAGAGGATTGATTCCTTTGATAAAACCACCACCCCGTTCCTCCGACTCCCAAGAGAAGAATTAAAATAAAAATAAGGAGAAATCGATAAAATCGAGACATAGATATTTTTCAATTTGCTTTTAATTACAATCTAAAACTAGCTTTCAATTACTAATTACAAAGCTAAAGATAGCTTTCAATCACAATTTAAAACTAGCTTTTAAATTATAACTTAAAATCGAAAGAATGACTATCTTTGACCAGAGCCAGAAAATCAAAATAAAGACTTGAAGTCTCGGTGAGATTTTTCTGGCTAGATAAAGAAATATCTTGACGATAAAAACTTTTTTTTTCGCCCTGAAAAATAGACTGGATAAGAAATTTTACTTCGGGATTAATCAATCGGCTTTCACCTGTTTTAGATTTTATAATCCCTCTTGAAGAAGAAACGAAAAATTTTTCTGAAAAAGATTTACTAAAACCCATCTCTGGCTGATAACCGAGAACCTTTAAAAACCGCCAAAAGAAATAATAGTAATACCGTTGGAAAGATTCCGTCGCTTGATTAAGATCTTCCAGGCTTTCTTTGGTTAAAAGAAAAATTTCTTCGTCTTTTACTTTTAAGGGCAAAACCGAATTCAGCAAATCACTAATCCAGCCCGCCACCTGAAATTTTCTCCAATTATGGCGAAGGGCGGGAAAACCATCAATCAGCGTCACGTCCGTTAAAGTGATTCTAATGGGACTTTCAATAAAAGTGGCCCTCGTTAAATAAAAAAGGTCCATTGCTCTTCTTAATTTCGAAAGAATTTTTCTTTCTCCTTTTGCAAAAAGATTGATTTTCCCTTCATGCTGCGCTAAAACCGTAAATACTCTATCGGCTTCACCTTTGTCTGTCTTCGACAGAACAATAACCTCGTCTTGCTCCTTCGTTAACATTATTTCTTTTGATTAAGAGCTAACCATAAATGAACCGAGCCAATTTGGAATTCTTTTTGGGCCGCATAGGTTTGATTTGCTTCCCCTCTCTGGATTCCCAAAGCACGATTCTTTTCCAAAAAAATCTTTTGATGGCTAACAATGAAACTCTCAAACTCTGGATCTGATTGATAGTAAATAACCACTGATTGAGAAGGTTTCAAGTGCAGGTCTTTGCGCATCATCTGGAGAGCATGAGTGATCTCTCTAACCAGTCCTTCTTCTTTTAAAGCCGGACTAATTTCGATATTTAATCCTAAAATAAGATCATTCTCCTGATAAACAACCCAGCCCTTCTCTTCCTTCACGACCGGAGCCAGAGAAACTGTTTTGACATTTAATTCATCTTGGATCAGAACTAAAAGTTGCCGGTCTAATTCTTCCACCCCGGCTATTTTTAATTCCGCTAAAGACTGTCGGACCTTCAATCCTCGACCCGCTCTTAAACGAAGCCCGAGGCGGACAATGTCTCTCGTCAATTGCATAGACTTTTCTAAATCAGAAGAAATCAATTTTTCTTCCGGTTGGGGGTAATCATTCAAATGGACAGATTCCGCATATTGTTTTTTATCTTTGCCTATTAAACCTTGATAGATTCGCTCACTTATAAAAGGCGTAAAAGGAGCCATCATCAAACTAAATTTCCAAAGCACATAACCTAAAATCAAAGACGCTTGCTCCTTTTCCGAAGAGAATTGACTTTGCAGACGGATACGCGACCGGCGGATATACCAATTGGATAAATCATCGATAAATCCTGTCAAAGCCAAAGCTGCTTCGTCTGCTTGGTATTTTTTCATTTTCTCAACAACTAATTTATTAACGCCATTCAGGCGGGACATAATCCAGAGATCGAGAATATTCTTTGGCTCCGGCTTCATGATTTTCCGTTCAACGTGATAAGTTTCATAAAATTGGTAAGAATGCCAGAGTGTCAGAATAACTTTTCGCCAAACTTGTTGAATATTGCTATCCGAAACAAGATAATTATTACCCAAAGCAGTCGCTGTCAGAAAGAAAAGTCTTAAGGCATCAGCCCCATATTTCTCTAAAATTAAGGATGGGTCTGGAAAATTTTTAAGATGCTTGGAAAGTTTTTGACCCGATTCGCTTAAAACTAAACCGGGGACGATAACATTATAAAAAGCGGGATGGTCTTTGCCTAAACCAATATCTTTTTGAGTCAAAGCCGCTGACAAAACATTGAGGGTATAGAACCAGCCTCGCGTTTGATCAATGGATTCGCAAATAAAATTGGCCGGAAAATTCTTTTCCGTAAGCTTTTTATTCTCAAAAGGATAATGATTTTGAGCATAAGGCATAGCACCAGATTCAAACCAGCAATCAAAAACAACTTCTACCCTTTTCATTTTTTCTCCTTTTTGAGAAAAAAATTGAACTTCGTCAATGAAAGGACGATGAAAATCTAACTCCCCCTCATTATTGTAAGGAAATATTTTTAATTCCAGGGGCTTCAGCTCAGCTAGGTTAAAGATTAGAGAGGACCAAGCGGAAACTATTTCCCGAGAAGTCAATCCCTGACTAGCCGCCAACAAACCCCTTAATGGTCCCTGATGACTAATGATTAAAATATTTTTTCCCTTATATTCTTGATCAATTTTCTTGAGAAAATTATAAATCCTAAGTTTTGTTTCATTACCCGTTTCTCCCCCGGAAACCGGCTTTGTCATCTTCTCTATTTCGCTTTGGAAGTAAGCTTTGTAATCTCGGATAGTCTTCTCTTCAAAAATACCGACATTTCTTTCTTTTAATTCTTTACAAAATATCGGCTGGAGGTTTAATGCCTGGCCAACGATCTCCGCTGTTTCTTTCGTTCGGCGAACCGGTGAAGCAAAAATAAAATCTATTTTCTTTTTCTTTAATTCGGGAAGAATTTTTTTTAGCTCAGCCACTCCTTGAGCCGTCAAAGGATATTTCTTTTCAGAAGAACTGAGAATCCCCTGCTTATTCGTTTCTGCTTCCGGGTGGCGCAATAACCAGTAATGATTAGAGCTGAACTTTTGTTGAGCTAATTCTTGGCGCGAACCGATAACTTTGGTTTCCGAAGAAGAGGTCCAGACAGGCAAAGGGGCTCCCCAATATCGATTGCGGGAAATAGACCAATCACGCGCTCCTTCCAGCCAGCGACCAAAACGACCCCGTTTTAAATAATCAGGCACCCAATTAATTTTCTCGTTGTTTTCCAAAAGACTCTTTTGCAGTTTTGTCACCGCCACGTACCAGCTGTCAATCGGGTAATAAATAAGTTTCGTGTCGCAACGCCAGCAGAAAGGATAATTATGAGTAATTATTTCTTGTTTAAATAAAAAGCTTCTTGTTTCTAAGTCTTGAATGATCGCCTCGTTCGCCTCCCAAACATTTCTTCCTTCCCCCGGCAAGCCCAGCCCTTTAATCATCTGCCCCTGTTCGTCAACCGTAATTTTTGTAGAAAGATGATGAGCTTGTCCCACCTTCATATCATCCTCGCCAAAAGAGGGGGCAAGATGGACTAGTCCCGTTCCTTCAACAACAGAAACCCACTCGACACCCAAGACCTGATGGTCTTCCTGGTGAGTCGGCTTGACTTGATAAAGAGGAACATATTTTTTTCCCACTAAATCCTTCCCTTTCAATGTTTCTATAATTTGATAATTCTGTTCCGCTAGAATGTTTAATCTTTCTTTGGCTAAAACTAGAATATCTGAATTTATCTTTACTTTTACGTAATCAGCCGATGGCTGGATGGCGATAGCGGAATTAGCCGGAATAGTCCAAGGAGTAGTTGTCCAGACCAGAAGAAAGGTTGAAGGCATTCCCTGAAGAGGAACTTTAAAATAAACAGCCGTATCTTTTGTTTCTCGATAAGCTCCCGGTTGATTTAACTCAAAATTAGAAAGAGGCGTACCGCAACGGGGACAATAAGGAGTCACCCGATAGTCTTTGTAAATTAATCCTTGTTGATAAAGCTGTTTAAAAACCCACCAGATGGACTCCGTATAAGAGCTATCCATGGTAGCGTAGTAGTTTTCATAATCCGCCCAGCGGCCCAGCCTCTGGAGAGTGGTTTGAAAAATATCCAGGTCCCGGAAAACAAGTTTCCGGCAAGTCTGGTTAAACTTATCAACACCTATTTTCTCAATTTCATCTTTACCCTTGAGTCCTAATTGCTGTTCGGCTAGATTTTCTATGGGCAAGCCGTGGCAGTCCCAGCCCACTCGCCGAGGAACGTAATAACCTTGCATCGTCCAATAGCGCAGAACCGTGTCTTTGAAAGTCGAGGGCAACAAATGACCATAATGAGGCCGACCCGTCGCAAAGGGCGGTCCATCGTAAAAGATAAAGGGAGTTTTCCCCTCTCGTTGTTTGACGCTCTTTTCAAAAATTTTTTTAGATCGCCAAAATTCTAAAGTTTTTTCTTCATTTTTAGAAATATCTTCTTCCATAATTA
>CAYTGH010000017.1:7451-9950 GCA_964437355.1 uncultured Candidatus Saccharibacteria bacterium
ACTGTTCCGGCTGTTAAAGCAAGGCGAAAATCCTTTTTGTCTTCGGGTGCTTTTAAAATAGGGGAACTTTGATAAAAGAAATTAAAAGCTTGGGCTAATTCATTAGCAAAATTGGCAATAAGATTTGGCGAGAATTTAGAAGCGGCTCCTCTGACCACTATTGGAAACTTCATCATCGTTCGGAGGACTTTTTCTTCTTCAGGAGTTAATTTAACTTCAGAAAACTTCCTTTTTCTTCGTCCGGCTTTTTCCAATACGCTTTGCCCTCGGATAATAGTATATTGGAGATAAGGACCTGAATTTCCTTCAAGATTTAAAATATCGGGCCAACTAAATATTATATCCTTTCCCGGGTAATGAGACAAATCGTAAAATTTGATGGCTCCAATCCCAACTCTCTGAGCAATGTCTTCTTTGGCTTTTTCTTTCAGTTCTCGGCTAGTAGCCGATTTCTCGATTAGCTCCCGAGCTTTTTTAATAGCTTTTCCTAAAACTTCATTGAGATGAACCGTGTCGCCCTCTCGTGTTGAAAGTTTTCGGTTCGGCCAGCGGACTAGGCCATGAGCAACATGAACCATTTGGGGTAAAGAAGCATAACCTAGTAGCTCAGCCGCTAAGAAGCATTGCTGAAAATAAAATTCTTGTTCTCGGCCCACCTCCCAAATCATTAAATCAGGATGCCATCTCTCTCGATGATATTTAATAGCCGCCAGATCCCGGCAAGCATAAGTAGTTGCCCCGTCAGATTTTTTTAAAAGCAGGGGAGTTTTAAACCCCGGTAAATTAATAACTAAAGCTCCCTGGCTGATTTGAGCTAGACCTTTGACCGTTGCTTCTTGAATAACAGCTTGAGCCCGTTTCAGATAAAAACTTTCCCCCTGAGTATGGTCAATTTGGACACCCAAAAGTTTATAGATTCTAGCAAATTCGTTTTGACTAAGACGGACACATCTTTTCCAAATAGTTAAAGCTTCCCGATCTTGATTTTCTAATTTTTTAAACCATTGCCGAGCCTCTTCAGTTAAGGAGGTATCTTTTTTCTCCTCTTGATGAAATCGGATATATAAATTTTCCAAATTTTCTAAATTTAACTGGAACGGATTTTTGGCCCAACGGCGGATAGCAACAATCATTTTACCAAATTGAGTACCCCAATCCCCCAAATGATTGATGCCGATACATCTCCACCCCAGAAATTCATAAATATTATAAATAGCCTGGCCAATAATAGTCGAACGGAGATGACCGATGCCAAAAGGTTTAGCAATATTGGGAGAAGAATAATCAATAACCATCGTTTTCCTGGTTCGTCCCCTTCCGTATTTTTCTTTTTCTTTCAGCACCTGTTTCAAATTTTCTTCTAGAAAAGAAGAAGAGAGCCAAAAATTGATAAACCCTGGTTTAGCAACTTCAACCCGAGCAAGCCACCAAGGTTGTTGGGCCTGAATCTCTTTAACGAGGGCAAGGGCTAATTTCTCGGGAGAATCTTGAAGCCGTTTGGCTAAAACAAAAGCGAGATTAGAAGAATAATCTCCGTGTCCGAAATCATCAGAGAAAGAAATCCCCCATTGAAGAGATTGTTGATCTCCGACGCTGATAGTCTTCACCGCTTTTAAGGCTTCAACTAATATCTTTTGAATTTTCCCTTTTATTAACTCTTCCATTCAAAATTTCTATTCAAAATAAATTTAAAACAAAGACAATACTGTATCTATGATACAATAGGAATGATGAAAATTCTAGCCAGTAATAAAAAAGCGACCTTTGATTATGCTATCAAAAAAACTCTAGAGGCTGGAATTGTTTTAACGGGACAGGAGGTAAAGTCAGTCAAACAAGGGCAGGCCAGTCTTAAAGGGGCTTATGTTGTTTGTAATGCTAGTGGAGAAATGGAGTTAATCAATGCTTATATTCCTCCTTACCAGCCAGCCAACGCTCCTCCACACTATCAGCCCGATCGCTCTCGAAAACTTCTTTTACATAACAAAGAGATCAGCTCTTTTCGGGACAAAGCTAAGCAAGAAGGGTTGACATTAGTCCCCTTGAGGTTGTATAATAAAAAAGGTATAATTAAGATTGAGATTGCTCTCGCCCAGGGTCGTAAAAAATTCGACAAAAGAGAAAAGCTCAAAAAGAGAGAAATTGATAAAAAAATTAGGATTGCTCTTAAAAGGGGACGTTAGGCTTCGATGAGAAGCAGAAAAAAGATGTTCTAGCCAAGGTTTAGATCCTTGTAAAACTTCTAAAAACAGAAAAGTGCTAACTTTTCAGCGGACCATGAGCCCGCACTCGCTTACGCTTAATTTAAGCCAGTAAGCATTCCAACCACTCATTCTCGATAGGTGGACCTGGGATTTATACATCGAGAAGTTCTTTCTTTTTAAGATGATATCTATTTTTGCCTGATTCGAAGATATCATTTATATTAATCAGGATAAGCTGGTAAATCATTTTTTAGACACTTCTTAGACGCGGGTTCAATTCCCGCCGTCTCCACCA
>CAYTGH010000018.1:0-9724 GCA_964437355.1 uncultured Candidatus Saccharibacteria bacterium
GTCTTGATAGAGGGCCCAGGTTGAAGGAATAAATTGAGCCGGTCCCATTGCTCCACCCCATCCCCATGGCTGTCCGTTGCGGAACATGCAACAGGAAACAGGAGTCGTTTTGTAATCTTTCCCCAGTTTTTTCGTTAAGTCTAGAAACAAGGGAACGTCCCTCGTCGGCGTCATAGTTTTGGGAGCAAATCCACCAGTTTTAATATAAACCCCCCCCCCGGTCTTGGTATTCACTAAGTAACAGCCGCCAACATTAGCACCAATAACCGCACTTGATTCCTGAGCTAAAATCGCTAAGAGAAAAGCCGGTCTGATACCAGCGAGTTGACTGACAGATTCAGCCACTTTTACGGCTTGCCCGAATTGTATGCCGCCCTGAGGAACATCAATCAAGCGGAAAAGCCTCGACTGAATTTCGCCAACTTTACTTCGAGCTTCAGTCTGAACTTTTTTCAATTGAGTTTGGTATAAGTCCTCTTGCCCCTTTGTCCTTTCCAATAAAGAATCCTTTGATTCTTGGGTCGAATGCAAACCTTCTTCTTGCAGAGATTGCAAGACGATTTCTTGTTCTAAATTATTTTTCTCGATTTCTTTTTGATCCTGTTGGTCTTTGAGGTAGATTTTTAGGTCTTCGGCTCCTTTCAATAATTCCTGCAAACGGCCACTTAAAGAATCTAGAACTGCAAAATTTCGAAAGATATCAGAAAGATTTTGACCGCCAGCTAGTATCTCTAAAGTAATTGGTTGTTGATCGTATTGATGAGTCAACTGAATAATATCCGCCAATTCTTGGCGATAGCCTTCAATTCTCTCTTGGGTAATATTGATAGAATCAACCTTGTCCCCAATCTCTACATTTAAATCACGAACCACTAATTGACTTCTCTGTGTTTGAGCTTTAAGAGTATTAATTTTGCTCTCTAAATAAGATAATTCACTTTCCAAGCTTTGACGCTGCCCTTGAGTCTTGTCCAGCTGAGTTTGGTAAACCCCTTCTTGAATTTGGTAATACCGTTCATAGTAATCTAAGCAACTTTGCAATATTTTACGATATTCATCTTGAGGCAGATTTTTTTCTGCTTGGTCTAAAGACTCAAATTGACAAGTTTTTTGGAAATCATCAATCGCTCTAGTCGAATACTGACTAGGGCTTAAAAGAATAGCCAAAATCAAAACTAAAAGAATTGGTTTAAGCCTGAATAGATGCGTCAGCATGGACATAAGTCCGATTTTATTTACCACTTGAAGAAGCTTTCTCTTTACTTTCTCCTTTCTTTTTATCTTTATCTTTATCTTTATCTTTATCTTTATCTTCTGTTTCCGCTTCTTGAGTTTCTTCGGCTCCCGTCACCGCTTCTTCTTCAATAGGCCGTTCTAATTCTTCTTCAATAGCCTTGGGCGGAATAACCGAAACAACAATTTCCTCTGGATTACCAAGAATTTCTAGCCCCTCGCCAACAATTAAATCTTGAAGTAATACCTTGTCGTGAATTTCGTGCAGTTTGGTTAAATCTATCCGAATTTCTTTCGGAAGATCTGTGGCTAATCCCTTCACCTCGATTGACATTTTATCTTTAACCAGCACGCCGTCTTTTTCTTTGACCGCTGGAGCTAACCCTTCAAAGACCAAGGGGACCTCCGCTGTTACTTTCTTTTTCATCGACGGGTGATAAAAATCTACATGGATTAATAAATCCGTTAAGGGATCTCTTTGGACATCATAGATTAAACAGGAATAAGATTTCGGCTTCTCCCCTTCTTCAAGCATTAAGGACACCAAGCTTGTATCGCCGGCTTCCCGGTAAACCTGAGTAATATCTTCAAGCTTCACCTGGACAGACTGAGATTTTAATCCCTCTCCGTAAAGAACAACGGGAATCCATCCTTCTTTTCTTAAGAAGTGATTTTTGCTTCCCCTAACTTCGCGTTTTTTAGCTTTTATAGTTAACATGCTTTTATTCTAACCAATAATTACTTTTTTTTCAATCCTTGTACTTTAGCTAAGAGAGAAATTGTCTTAATAGCAACGGGGGCTGAAACAGAAATAGATTCAATTCCTTCTTTAGCCAAGAAAAGAGCGAAAGACGAATAGTTACTTGGTGCTTCCCCACAAATACCGCTATATTTATTCCTCCGACGACAACTTTGAATAGCCTGAGCCACAAGTTTTTTAACCGCCTCGTTTCTTTCATCCCCAATCGATGCAATCATTGAACTGTCTCGATCTAATCCCAGAGTCAACTGAGTTAAATCGTTCGAACCAATACTAAAACCATCAAAAATCTTCAAAAATTCATCGGCTAAAAGAATATTGGAGGGAACCTCCGCCATGACGTAAACTTTCATACCTTTCGCACCCTTCTTTAGCCCCGCTTTCTCCATTTCCTTCAAAACTTTTTTTCCTTCTTCTACTGTTCGGCAAAAAGGAATCATCGTTATAACGTTAGTTAAACCAAATTCTTCTCTCACTTTCTTCACCGCTTTACACTCCAGATGAAAAGCCGGTTTAAATTGAGGAGAATAATAACGAGAAGCTCCTCGCCAACCCAGCATAGGATTGTCTTCTTGGGGTTCAAAAAGCTCTCCCCCTAATAACTGTCGATATTCATTTGTTTTGAAATCAGAAAAACGGACAATCACTGGTCGCGGCCAAAAAGCGGCGGCGATTTGACCAATGCCCTCGGCTAACCGATCAACAAAAAATTGTTTCTTGTTCGGATGAGAAGAAGTTATTTTTTCTATTTTCTTTTTTAAACTCTTATTCTTCAGTTGAGCAAAATGATACAGAGCCAAGGGGTGAACACGAATATCATTAGCAATAATAAATTCTTCCCTCACCAATCCAACGCCCGCAACGGGCAAGAAAGATGTTTCGAAAGCCAAGTCTGGTGCCCCAATATTAATAAAGACCTTCGGTTTAACTTTCGGAATTTTCTCAAGATTATATTTTTTAACTCGATAAGGAATCTTCCCGGCAAATACCTTTCCTTGAGCACCAGAACAATCAACCGTGACTACCTGTCCTGTTTTTAAAACTCGGGTTGCTTTTTGAGTCCCAACAACACAAGGAATGCCTAGTTCTCGAGAAATGATAGCGGCGTGGCAAGTCTTAGAACCCTCGTCGGCAATAAGGGCCGAAGATAATTTAATAACGCTAATCCAGTTCGGATCAGTTAAGTGTGTCACTAAAATCTCCCCCGGCTTAAAAGTATTAAGTTCTGAAACTTTATGAATAATCCTCACTCGGCCATAAACAACTTTTTTTCCAATAGCCATTCCCTGAAGAATGGGTGGTGCTTCTGTTTTTAGTTGATATTCAGTATAAGACGAAATTTTCTTACCTCGATGAACTGTCTCCGGACGAGTTTCAACAATAAAAAGCTTATTTGTTCGCCCATCTTTAGCCCATTCAATATCTCGAGGATCCCAGCTACCTTTCATCCGAGAATAATAATCTTCAATTAAACAACCCCACTTAGCTAGGATTAACACTTCTTCATTACTCAAAGAAAAATGCCCTAATTGTTTTTTGAGCAAGGCCACCTTTTTAATCCCCTTTTTCCCGTAAACCAATTTCTCTTTTTGATTCCCTAATTGCGTTTTAATAATGGCCGGGTATTTTTTCTTAAGACTGGGTTTAAAAACCCAGAATTCATCAGGAACGACGCTCCCCCCGACTAAAAACTTCCCTAATCCAAAAGCAGAATTAATAAGAACAATATTAGAAAATCCACTTTCAGGGTCAAGGGTAAACATTACTCCCGCCGAGCCTAGGTCGGAACGAACCATTTTTTGGATTCCAACAGAAATAGCAATCTTTGTTTTAGAGAATCCAGCTTGCGCTCGATAAACAAGAGCTTGATCGGTAAACAAAGAAGCCAAACATTTTTGAATAGCCTGACGCAATGCTTCTTCCCCTCTGACATTAAGATAACTTTCTTGCTGGCCAGCAAAAGAAAAGTTTGCCAAACCTTCCATGGTCGCCGATGCGCGAACAGCCACATCTGTTTTTTCCTCACGATATTCTTTGGAAAGTCGATGATAGGCTTCGAAAACCTCTTTAGTAATATGCTCTGGCCAAGAAGCATTGAGAATCATTGTCCGGATAGCTTTTCCTGTTTTCTGCACCTGACCAATGTCTTTCACTCTAAGCTGATTGACAAGCTTATTAATTTTTTCTTTTAATCCCGCTTCTTTCATAAAAGAGAAATAAGCTTGGGTCGTTATAGCAAAAGCATTGGGAATATTAACCCCCTTCGGCCTTAAATAATTATATAATTCTCCTAAATTGGCATTTTTGCTGCCAACTAATTTAACATCATTATGGTTCAGCTCTTTAAGCCATAAAATATTTTTTGAAGATTTTGTCATATTTTTTTTACCAATGTTTAGCTAAAACAGATAAAGCTTTCATTACCTTAACGGCTTGCTGGGGATCATTATAATTAGGCAAGCGGTGTTTTTCTAAATACGCCACGCCTTTTTGGCTGAGCACCCCTTCCAAACAGACGGAAACAATCGGTTTGTCGGGAAATTTTTGATGGAGATTTGCTATTATCTTAGCATTTTTCTCTACTTGCGTCACAATTTGAATCGTCTGGATAATAATCACCCCTCCAATGTTCTTTTGCCTTAAGAGAATCTCCAAAGATTTTTGATATCTTTCCGCCGAAGCGTCTCCGACAATATCCAAAGGATTACGGAAAGAAGCCGTTGAGGGTAAACAAGCTTTTAACTTTTTAATAGTAGCTTGGCTGAAAGAAGGCAGCTCAAGCCCTTCTTGTTCAGCATAATCAATAGTTAAGACTCCCATTCCCCCACCATTAGTCAGAACGCCAAGCCCCTTTCGTAAAAGAGGCTGCCAAGCTAATCCCTTAGCAACATCTAATAATTCTTGAAGAGTATCAACCGAAATCAAGCCCGCTTGCTTAAAAGCGGCTTGGTAAACCCTGTCCGAGCCCGCTAGACTAGCGGTATGGGACGAAACAGCTTTTGTTCCCTTTTCCGTCCTTCCCGCCTTTAAGACAACTATTGGCTTTGTCCGAGCTACTTTTTTAGAAATCTCAAAAAATCGCCGGCCGTTTTTTACTCCTTCTAGATAAAGAAGAATGACTTTTGTTGAAGGATCTTTCTCTAGAAATAATAAGTAATCTTCCAAAGTTAAATCCGCTTCATTGCCGTAAGAAATCAAAGTGGAAAATCCTAATCTTTTTCCAAGAGACTGGTCAATAACAGAATCCAGCAAGGCTCCTGATTGAGAAACGAAAGCTATTTCCCCAGCTGGCGGCGTAGCGGGAGCAAAAGAAGCATTGAGATGAGAAACTGGGCGAATAATTCCCAAGCAATTGGGACCTATTAAATTCAACCCCTTTTCTTTCACTAATTTTATCAACTCTTCCTGCCTCTTCCGACCGATCGGACCAATTTCAGCAAACCCAGACGAGATAACAATAATTGATTTCACTTTTTTCTGACCGCATTCTCGCACTACTGATAAAACAGCCGAAGCCGGCACAGCAATTACGGCTAAATCAACACCTTCTTTAATATCCAGAACAGATTTATAAGTCTTGATTCCCTTAACTTTTTTCTGGTAAGGATTAACGAAAAACAGCTTCTGTTTTCCTGATTGAAGATTGTGGACTAAGCCCAAACCCACGGAACCCGGGCGGTTAGTAGCCCCAACAAGAGCAATCGTCTGAGGATTAAAAACAGATTTAAGATTTCTCATTTTTAGAAATTCGCTTTTTTAAAAATTTACCTTTCTTAAAAATTTAGCATCAACAATGTTAATCCGTCGGCCATTCGCTATAATCGGATTAAAATCTATTTCTTGAATTTCCGGATGGTCCAAAGATAAATGAGAAAGATTAACCAGAAGGGACTTTAATTGTTCCAAATCAACAGGTTTCCTCTTCCGAAATCCCATTAAAAGAGGGTAAGCTTTAATTTCTTTAATCATTTCTTCGGCTACTTTTCTGGAGAAAGGAGCAAGGCGTAAACTTACGTCTTGGAATATTTCAATAAATATCCCTCCCAAGCCAAACATAATGACCGGACCAAATTGGGAATCTCTTTTCATTCCCGCCGCCAATTCTAGTCCCTTTTCCATCTTTTGAACCATCATCTCCGCTTCCCTGGTTTCTCGAAGCAACGGAGACAATTTTTGCCAAGCCGTTAAAAAATCGGCCTGATTATTGATACCGGTAATAACTCCCTGCTTCTCCGTCCGATGAATGATTTGAGGAGCATTAACTTTGAGAACCACCGGAAAGCCAATCTTTTTAATAAATTGACTGGCTTTCTGACTTGAGGTAAAACTCGCAGTTTTCACCCAGGGAAGATGATATTTCTGAAGAAGTTGATAACTTTCCGGAAAATCAAGAACTATCATTTACTGACAAGTGCCACTATTACCACTACTATCGGCGTTATCCGTGCCTAATGTTTCCTGGCAGACCGCAGGAGGATTAATAAAAGCAGAACAAATTGCTTTTTGATAATCCGTCACTGATGTCTTGCCGTCATAAATTATTCCGTTAATCACGATCGTGGGCGAGCCCTGAATCTTCACTTCGGTTTGATAATGACCAGAATCATCTCTATGTTTTTTAGGGCTTTGAACCGGATATAGTTGGTCAGTCAAAGTCAATTCTTGATCCAATAAAGCTGTCCCTTCTTCTTGCTGACAAGTCTTAATTTGATCAATATCTAATCCTACTTCTTGAGCAATCCCTTCCCAGTCTTCCTCCACATTGGTAGCGTCAGTATCGGTATTGATTTTCAAAATAAAATCCCATAATTTATCTGGTTGATACTTTTGAACACAAAGTTCCCGAATATCTTGATTAACCTCCGTTTTTGTATGCATCGAGCAATACTTCATCTCATCTGTCAAACAATTATCAGCACTTTGGTAATTCTGATAAATAATATAATGAAGATTAAAATTAGCTTGATCGGCTAAAGCATCAACAACAGGTTTCATCTGGCTTTCAGCATCATTGCCATAAGGACAAAAAGCCATAATAAAAAGGTCTACCGCTGGCTTTTCGGATTTAGAAATCTCTTTATCAGCGGGCGGATTCATCTCTAGCATCTGGGGGAAAAAGAGAGCTCCGTCTTTTGTCGCGTAAAATTCTGAAGTTTGACCGTTAATAGTCGTTGTTAAAGCGTAAAGATTGCTTGCTTCTTTCACTTCAGGAATTTCAATTTTATCAGTGGCCGAAAGGAAATTATCTTGCAAGAAAGTCGTCACTTTATCTGTTACATCTTGCTCGCTTAAAATTTCTCCCGTCATTAACCGATCGGCTTGCGAAGATTGACCGCCCATATAGCCCATCCCGAAACCAACAACTAACACTAAGAGAAGAGAAGTAAAAAACTTATTCATTGAAATATGAGACATAGATGAAAAATTAAAAATTAATTATTTACACTGTATCCGCCAAAACCTTTTCTATAAGTTGATTTTGTTGAATAATACCAAGCGATCCTTGAGGGCATTCTTTTTCTCCCCAATGCTCAACCTCATCCCCTCTTCTATTTTTACTCCAAATCAAAAGAGGAATCAAGTCCGTTGAATGTTGTTTTGATTCACAGGGCGTACAATGATCAGCCGTAACAATAACCGTCACTTCTTTTAAACTGAATAAAGGCTTTATGGCCTGGTCAATTTTTTCAATAAATTCTTTCTTTCCTTGACAGTTCCCGTCGTGGCTCAAACTATCTGTCCCTTTTATGTGCAGAAAAAGAAACGGGGCTTTTTCGCTAACGCGGACCGCTGCTTTAAATTTGCCTTTCAAATTAGTAGTCACCCGGCCATTAGCTCCTTCGACTTTTACTTCTTCCATTTTTAGCATTCTCGCGATGCCTTGGTAAAGCCCGCCACCGGTAATGCAATAAGCAACTAATCCCCACTTCTTCTGAAAAGAAGGAATGTCTTTAAAACGACCAGCGCCTCTAACTAAAAGATAATTAGCTGATAGTTTCTTTTTTTCTTTCCGTTTTAAATTAAAGGAACTATTCTCCAATATTTGATGCGCCCGGCTGATAAATTCATTGAGAATTTCCGCCGTCCGCCGAGAATCCGGACGCTTATCCAAAGAAGTAATCATCGGGACCTTCACCCCTGTCTGGTGCCAATCATTAGCACTTACCTGATCCGACAATCCCTTGCCTCTCATCACTAAGACAAAACGGTGTTCTATCCCCGGCTTGATAATAAACTTCACTCCAGCAATACGATTAATTTTTTTTAAAGCTCGAACCAAGGGCCTTGTCTCGGTAATGCGTCCGGCCCGACGATCAACAACTTCTAAATTCTGATTAACCGTTGCCCAATCTCCTCGGAAAGCAATGTCATTTTCCTTCAATTTTATTCCCAGTCCAACGGCTTCTACGACTCCTCTTCCCATATCCCACTTCGACAAAGAATAACCAAATAAAGAAAGATGGGCATCTTTAGAAGTCGGAAAGAGACCTTTGAAAACGGGTTCCACTAATCCGCAACGCCCTTCTTTAGCGGCCCGATCTAAATTAGGAGTAAGTGCCGCCTCTAAGGGAGTACGGCTCCCTAAGCTTTTGACAGCCTGGTCGCCTAATCCGTCTAAAACGACTAAGATAATATGATTTTTATTCATTGATTTCTTCTTCAATAGCTAAGAGCCTATTATATTTCGCCACCCGCTCTCCCCGAGCGGGAGCTCCTGTTTTAATAAAATCGGCCCCGACGCCCACGGCTAGATCGGCAATAAAATCGTCATTCGTTTCTCCGGAGCGATGGGAAACCATAACTTTCCATTGGTTTTTTTGGACCGAAGCAATCGCTTGAAGAGTTTCCGTCAAGCTCCCAATTTGATTAGGCTTAATAATCGCTCCGTTGACCGCTTTTTTCTCAGCCGCTTCTTTAATCTGCCTTACATTGGTTGTCAACAAGTCGTCTCCGATAATAATCAATTCTGAACCCAGATTTTCTGTAATTTTTTGAAAACCCGTCCAATCTTCTTCATCAAAAGGATCTTCTAAAAACAAGAAAGTGTATTTCTCTGTTAATTTTTTATAAAAGGATAAAAGTTGGTCTTGAGTTAAAGATTGTCCGTCAAGAAAATAATTTTTGCCTTGATAGAATTCACTAGCCGCGCAGTCAATTCCTAATTTGACTCCTGAAAAACCAGTGCGGGCTATAGCCGCTACAAGCAAATCTAAGGCTTCCTCTGTTTTTGTCAAAGAGGGAGCCATCCCTCCTTCGTCTCCGACATTAGCTTCGCTCCCGCCCTTTGTTTTTATCAAAATCTCTTTCAAGGCGTGGTAGATTTCTACTCCCTCTTTTAAATTCTCCGCAAAACTTTCTTTGAGGGGTACAACCATAAATTCCTGGATGCTTAATTGATTGCCAGCATGCATTCCTCCGTTCAGAATATTAAAACTTGGTTGAGGCATTCCGGACTGACGATGAGAAGAAAATGACTGATAGAGATTACTTAGATAGCGCCATAAAGGAAGATTAAAGGCTTGAGCCGCCGCCCGGCTAACCGCTAAAGAAACAGGTAAAATAGCGTTGGCTCCTAATCGAGATTTATTCTTCGTTCCGTCAAGATCAATGAGTAAACGGTCTATTGCCTGTTGATGACGTACGTCTTTTTTCAGCAAAGCCGGTGTAATGATCTCGTTAATATTATTAACCGCCTGATAAACCCCCTTTCCCCAATATTCTTGTTTGCCA
>CAYTGH010000019.1:0-9343 GCA_964437355.1 uncultured Candidatus Saccharibacteria bacterium
AAAAATGATCTCAGCAATTGGAAAGATGTATGGTGATAAAGATTTACTGCGCAAAATGTAGGGCTTTACTCTATAAGTATGATAAAACTCAATCAGGGTTTTTAGTGAAATGTTATAAAGAGAAAATTTTAAAAGATTACACTAATGGTGATTTAAGATGTCCGAAATGTGGTAGTCAATTTGCTAGAGAGAAAACAATTCACGGGAAGCCCGCTAATAAAATTATTCAAGGGAAAGTGTATGTTAAAGGATGATGGAGGAAGATAAAAAGTTGATGTTATTTTTTCTCTTTCCTGAAGGAAGGAGATTTTTTAATTTTTATGCTAAACTCTTGACTTACAAGATAATATAAATCATAATGTCAAGACTATATATTAGTAAAGGAGTGATGGGAATGATTTCCCTAAACAATAGTTTTTGTTTTATCACTGATTAATCTAAATAACTACTTCAAAATGAAAAAATTAACGATAGCGATTATAGCCATTGTCATTTTAATAGGAGCGGGAGCGAGCGCCCAAGTCTTTTTTAAAAAAGAAAAACCAAAGTTTTCGGTGGCGGAAGCTCAAATCAATGATATTACAGAAAAAGTTTCTGTTACGGGGAGCCTCGTTCCTCTTCAAAGGATTGATTTAGAGCCAAAAACTCAGCAAGAAGTTAAGCAGATTTTGGCGAAGGTTTCGGATAAAATACAACAAGGAATGTTGCTAATTCAATTAGATCAACGAGATGCTTTAATTCAAGTTGACCAGAGTAATGCTAATCTTGATAGCGTTCAACAGAATATCGACCTTTTAGGGGTTAAGCTTCAAAATGCTGAGAAAAATTTAATAAACGTGGAACAAACAGCCACGGACAACGTTGCTCAAATTGAGGCCAGTGTAGAAGAAGCTAAAACTAGTTTGGAAACGAAACAGCAGAGCCTTAATGATGTTGAAGAAGTCGAGCAGAATAAATTAGAACAAGCCCGCGAAGATATTCTAGCCGCTTTGGAAGGAATTTTCCTTCGGGCTAATGAGGCTTATTGGGCGGTAGAATCACTGCAAAGAACCTATTTTTATCAGAATGACCAAGAATCTTTTCGGGTGAGAAATGCGGAAAATCAAATTAAACAAAGCAGAGATAATATTGATGCTGTTTTGCAAACAGCTCAGGAAACAGAAGATGGCGATGATATTGACAAGGCTCTTTCTGAAACAGAGTCCAGTTTGAGTAAGCTTTATCAATCATTGTCGACTATCAGAGAAATCTGCGGACAGGCAAGCTATTATTATATTATTGCTAGCGCGGACAAAACTATCCTGGATACTGAAAAAAGTGATGTCAATACAGCGATTCTCAGTTTAATTTCAGTGAAACAGGCGATAGAAAGCCAAGAAATTTCGGGACAGAAAAATATCAACACTGCCCAGGCGGTGCTTGATAGCACCCGGGCGCAATTAAACAGCGCCAATAGTAACCTCAATTATGCTAAAACCCAAAGAGAGCAACAGATAAGCCAGGCTCAATCACAGATAGAGCAATTAAAACAAGAAGCGCAGCTAGAAAAATCAAAACTAGTAACGGCCCAGGTAGGTTTGGCGCAAGCCCAGAAAACATTGGAAGATACGAGGATAATCGCACCAATGGCCGGGACTATTACGAAGGTAAATATTGAACAAGGAGAAACGGCTAAGCCGGGAACAGTGGTCATTTCCATGATTCCCGAGGATAAATATAAAATTGAAGCAGATGTTTCTGAAGTCAATATTGGCAAAATCAAGAAGGAGGGTTTAGCCGAAGTAGAATTTGATGCCTTTCCGGATGAAATTTACCAAGGCCAGGTCAGTAAAATTTCTCCAGCGGAAATTGTTAAGGAAGGAGTTATTTATTATCGGATAGAAGTTTTACTGAACCAGTATCCCATTAAGCTGAAACCTGGCTTTACAGCCAATTTGGATATTATTGTGGGACAGGAAAAAAATGCGGTGACGGTTCCCTATGTAGCCGTCAAGGAAGATGAGCAAGGCAAGTATGTTCAAATTGTTGAAGATGATGCCATTAAGGAGCAAAGAAGAGTGGAAACCGGGTTGGAGACTGATACGAGTATAGAAATTACCAAAGGACTGGAGTCGGGAGAAAAAGTAGTCCTTTACGAAGAAAAATAGTTCTATGATAGAAGCGAGGAACCTAAAAAAAGAATATCGCTCTGGCTCAGTTGTAACCCCTGTCTTAGAGGGGGTTAGTTTTACAATCAATCAAGGAGAATTTGTCGCTATTGTAGGAATTTCAGGCTCAGGTAAGTCAACTTTGTTAAATATTATCGGGCTTCTTGATACTCCTACTAGTGGAAGCTATCTCATTGATGGAAAGCAGGTTAATGATCTTCGCAAAGATGAAATGGCTCATCTTAGAAATCAAAAGATAGGGTTTGTCTTTCAGCGCTACAATCTTTTGCCTCGGACTTCAGTTTTGGAAAATGTTATCCTGCCGACTCTTTATAATGCTCAGATTAAAAGAAAGGAGGCCGAGCAAAAAGCTAAAGAACTTTTAGATAAATTAGGCTTGTCTCATCGATTAGATAATCGTCCCAATGAACTCTCGGGGGGAGAATCTCAACGAGTGGCGGTGGCGAGGGCTTTAATTAATAATCCATCCTTGATTCTCGCTGATGAGCCGACTGGCAATTTGGGCTATAAAAACACAAAACCGATTATGGATATTTTCCAAAAACTAAGCGAAGAAGGAAATACTATCCTTTTAGTAACCCATTCTAAAGAAATAGCTTCTTATGCCTCGCGAGTTCTGAATCTGACGAAGGGGGTTATTAAAGAGGAAGCGCCTTCGGCTTCCTGATGGTTAAGATAAGATCGGAAATTGTTTTTCAATAACCATGATCAATATTATTGTAATTATTAGAAGTGCCTTTAAGGATTTAGCGGCAAACAAAATACGATCTTTTCTAACTATGTTAGGTATTATCATCGGAATATCTTCGGTGATTTTAGTTATGGCGATAGGTTCGGGAGCTCAGCAACTTATTGTTTCCCAGGTTACCAAAATGGGAACGAATATTATTGGGGTGTTGCCCGGGAAATCAGAAATGCAAGGGATGCCAATTTCAGTGATGGGAGTGACTATTACTTCTTTGAAACAAGAAGACGCTGAAGCAATCGCAAACCTTCCATATATTATTGCGGCTAGCCCTTATGCAACTGGAAGAGATACGGTGGCTTATCAGAAAGAGGTTCGCATCTCAGATTTAACAGGAGTTTCTCCGGATTATCCTATAGTCGAAGAAGCTTTAGTTGAAAGGGGATATTTTTTTAATCAGAGACAACAATCTAGTTTTGCTCGGGTAGCTGTCTTGGGTCATACGTTGGCCCAAGAATTATTTGGAAATCTAGACCCGCTTTCAAAAAATATTAGAATTCGAGGAAGAACTTTCCAAGTGATTGGAGTACTAGCCGAGAAAGGGAATACGCTTTTTGGAAAAGTTGATAGCCAGGTTTTTATGCCGGTGACGACGATACAGAAGGACCTCCTGGGAATTGATTATGTTAATTCTATCCGGGCCAAGGCAACGGATAGCTCAAAAATGAATCTTGCGAGAGTAGAAATTGAGAATCTCTTACGACACCGACACGGCATTAAAAGCGCCGATAAGGATGATTTTACCGTCCAAACCATGACTCAAATGCTGGATATTCTCAAAGAAGTTACCGGAGCGATCCAGGCTTTTCTACTTCTAGTGGTTGCTATTTCTTTGTTAGTGGGCGGGATAGGCATTATGAATATTATGTTGGCTACCTTGTCACAAAGAATTAGGGAAGTCGGGTTAAGGAAGGCTTTGGGGGCAAAAGACCAAGACATCTTTCTTCAATTTTTAGTCGAAAGTAGTCTTTTGACTTTAATCGGAGGGTTGTTGGGGCTTGCTTTTGGTGTGGGGGCCGGGATAGCTATTGCTTATCTGATTAGGCTCCTGACAGGTTTCGCCTGGTATTTCTCTATTACATTTAGTCAAATGATTTTAGCGGTTGGAGTGGCTTTAATCATCGGAATACTTTTCGGCCTTTATCCAGCTCAAAAAGCAGCTAAGCTAAATCCTATTAAGGCTCTTCGTTACGAATAAATGTTTATCAAGGAATCTGCAAAAATTGCTTTGCGTAATTTTCAACGGCATAAGGGCCGAACTGTTTTGTCGATATTGGGAATTGTTATTGGTGTATTTTCTGTTTCGTTGATTCTGTCTTTAGGCCAGGGAGTCAAGGGGTATGTGATGGGCCAGATTACTGCTTTCGGAACTAATATTATAGACGTGTCCGTGAAAATTCCCGGTAAAAGCAGTATGGGAACAGTAACTTCAATGGTTCAAGGAATTACGATAACCAGTTTGAAGGAAGAGGACTTCGAAGCAATGACAAAGTTCGATTTTGTCATTGATCAGGCTTCTTATAATATAGGAAAAGAGTGGGTCAATTATCGAGACAAGGAAAACAATACTTTTTTATTTATGACGTCTCATCGATATATTGATATTGACCAGCAGGAAAAAATAGCTACGGGCCGTTTTTATACCGAACAAGAGGAAAATTCTTTTCAAAAAGTAGTCGTTTTGGGTAAGGATGTTAAGGAGCACTTGTTTGGGGAACAATTAGCGATTGGAAAATCTATTAAAATTAAGGGCGAATCTTTTAAAGTCATCGGTGTTCTTCAGAAGAGGGGGCAAATGGCAGGATTTAATTATGACGATCTTGCTTTTATTCCTTTGCAGACTGGCTTAAGGATTATTTTGGGGGTTGACCATGTTATGGAAGGCTTGGTGAGGATAAAGCCGGACACGGATATGTCGGTTGCTGTTTCCCGGATAGAATCTTTGTTGAGGCGAAGACATGGTATTTCTGACCCGGAGAAAGATGATTTTCAGGTAATGAGTATGGATCAAGTCGTCGAAATTGCGGGAGACGTAACAACGGCTTTAAACATCCTTTTGATTCTTTTGGCTGGTATCTCACTCTTAGTGGGGGGAATAGATATTATGGATATTATGCTGGCTTCTTTGTCAGAAAGGATGAAAGAAGTCGGATTAAGAAAAGCGGTTGGAGCGACAGACAAAGATATTCTTCATCAGTTTCTTGTAGAATCGGCGCTTTTGACTGGTATTGGAGGGATAATCGGGATAATTTTAGCTTTTGTTTTCACTCTGGGGCTGGGTTTTGTAATCCAGAAATTAGGCGTGGAGTGGGAAATAACTTTTCCTCTCCAGGGAGCAATCTTTGCCTTGTTGGTTTCTGTCGGGCTCGGGTTCTTGTTTGGTTTGTATCCGGCGCGCAAGGCGGCTAAATTGGAGCCTATTAAAGCTATACGGGAAGAATAAAAAGGGAAATATCAGAAATTATTTTTGAGACTAGGCAAGGCACAATTTGGCGAAGTGAACTCGATGCTTTCTGAAGGAAATCTAATTTTGTATTTTAAAATTTCCCTTGTAAATTTTTTCTAACATTTTTAGCGACGCCTGAACTGAAGGATTTTTAGTATTTTTTAACACCAATCGTTTGCCAAATCTGCTGAATAAAGGATTTAGAAATTCATCGCCCCAGGAGGGCGTGAAGGTTATTACTCCCTCAAAATCAACTATAATATCTTCATCTTTTTTAATATCTTGGAGAGATGGATTAAAGGCGGCAAAAGACTCTCTGCCAAATTGGCGGCTATTAAGAGTTGTCCCAAATTTTTTAAGATATATAATCATTTTTTCTTATTAAAACTTAATTAAAACTAAACAACCTCGTAGATAAATATTTGATTTTCCAATTTTTAAATCAGAACTATTTTCTGCAATTTTAAGTTGCGCGTTTCCCGTTTGGAAAAATAGGCTAATCTTATTAGTCGCAATCACGTTTCTCACAAATTTCAATCCATTTCCTCTATATTCTGGAGCACGACCAGAAATAATTTCGGTGAAAGCGACTCTTAATGCATCTTGGTGCGTTGATAATTTTGGTCTTGCCTTTTTTAGAGTTGTTAAGACTCCCTGGCCTCGATCTGTTAAAATAATTTCCCCCTTGCTTAAATTATAAGCGAAGAATGTGCCTGGCATATCAGGCCAATTGCCCAAATTATGATCAAAAGAGTTATTGCCAATTTCGCCAGCAATCGCAGAGATTAGGGGATATGTTTCTTTTAATCTTTGTATTTCTCCCAGATCTTTTTCTAACCTTGATAAGCGTGCTTGAAAAACGGAACTATCTTTACAATAAAGAGTTGAAGATAATTCTACTTCTGATTTACTGGTAACCCAGACTTTAGCCAAACTAAATAAATCCTTCGAGTTGCTTCTTATAAATTCATCAATACCATCTCTCTGATAGTATCTGTTTCCTGTTTTTTTCTTACGAACAGAATGCAACTTGCCAGAGTTATCCCAACGGCGCAGTGTCTGGATAGAGACGCCTATTATTTCAGCTGCTTGGCCGATGGTGAGTAATTTTGATTCTATCTCCATATAAATCTATACAAATTTAACTTAAATCTATACATTATTATATAGCTTGCTCAAAACGCTGTCAAATCTACACAGGGATCCGAGATAAATTGGACAATAGATTTTTTCTATAGGGGCCGTAATTACTTATTGAGAGGCTATACGGGAAGAATAAAAAGGGAAATATCGGAAATAATTGGATGAATTAGCTTGCCAAAAGTGTTTATGTAATATAAAATAAACTTGCTGGTAAGAATCGTCTTGTTGGCAAAGAAGGAAAAGGCGTCCTGATTTTTTCTCAGGACAAGGATAAAAGGATCATGATAGTCTAAAGGAGGTCTATCATGAAAAAGCGTAGAGTTCTTTCTGGGAGATTCGTCTTCGTGTAGGCAGACGGCCTGAACCACGGGGCGAGTAGGTTCTCTAGGGAACTTACACTCCGCTGGGGGCGTTGTACGCTTAACGTCCCCAGATAACTTTTTTAAAAACAGACAAGATATAGTGATGGGTTTCTGATACAATAAAGGTGGAGGATTAGATAAGAGAACAACAACTATGAAAGGTTTAAGAAAATCAACAACGGCAGTATTTTGGGGATTGATTGGTGTTTTCTTAATTATCTTCTGTCAATTTTTTATTCCAGCATTGAATAACTTTTTCAGCGGATCTAAGTTATTCCTTATCCCAATGGCCGTCTTTTGTTTACTTGGCTTAGTTTTATTGATTCTTAGTCTAAGAGAAAAGATAGAAAGCAAGCTTAAAAGATTTTTGATATTAACGGGGGCTTCGGCCGTCGGCTTTTTTATTTTTGTAATTCTCCACAATGCTTTTTATGCTCTGGGCACAATAAGCAGACAAATATTTTTCTTAAATTACCTGATAGAGAGTTTACAAATAGCTTTCTTCTTAGTGGCGATTTTTATTTGCCCGATTGCTTTTTTGGTCGGGTTAATTAGTAGTGTTATCCTTTTAATTAAAAATCATTAAATATTATATATTTCAAGGAGCAGCGAGAAACTAAAATTTAACAAAGTTTTAATCTTTGCTTTTTTAATTAAAGGTTCTATAATACGGTTTCTAAAAACAAGGAGGTGATTCTGATGGAAAGCTCCGAAGGAGAACAAATCCTTGAAGATGAACAAATCTCTAGGGATGATCTGAGAACACTAGGATGGGTAACGACGTTCCTGATCAAAGATGATCGGCAAGTTCTCAGGCACAAGGAGACCGGGCAGGAGATTACGTGGGATGCGAATTCCCATAAAATCGTTAAGGGAACCCTTAGGGGAACTTTCAAGGGAACCCTCGAAGAAGCCCTCAAGGAGGCGATCAAGTAAAAACTAAAGGAAAATGAGTAAAATCGATCAGGGCGAGAGGATTCTCAATCTCTCGCTCTCCTATTTTTTCTTTCTTTAATAAACTAATTTTGATATAATCTAAGAGGAGGGAAAATTAAAAAATAATCATTAATTATTAATTAACATGCTAAATATAACTTGGACAATCTTAGTAATCATTGTCTTTATTGTTTTAATTTCTATTAAGCAGATTAATCAGTATCAAAAAGGGGTTAAATTTACTTTAGGTAAGTACACTGGTTTAATGGAACCCGGTTGGAAACTAGTTTTACCCATTATTCAATCTTATCGAAAGATAGACTTAAGGGTCAAAGCGGTAGATGTCCCTAATCAGGAAGCAATTACTAAAGATAATATTTCGGTCAGCGTTAATGCAGTCATCTATTATAAAGTTCAGGCGGCTGATAAGGCAATTCTGGAAGTAGAAAATTTTTATTATGCTATTTCTCAATTAGCGCAGACGACGATGCGTAATGCCGTCGGTCAAGTAGATTTGGACGAACTTCTTAGCCAACGAGATAAGGTTTCAGAAAGCATCAGGGATATTATTGACAAAGCAACAGATCCTTGGGGAATTAAGGTCAATAATGTGGAATTAAAAGATATTACTTTGCCAGAGGAAATGAAAAGAGTGATTGGAAAGCAAGCGGAGGCGGAAAGAGAAAAAAGGGCTATTATTATTAAAGCTGAAGGGGAAATGATTGCGGCGACTAACCTGGCCAAAGCGGCCCACACTCTATCAGAAGCTAAAGGAGCTCTTCATTTAAGAACCCTCCAATCAATAAACGATATGAGCTCTGATAAATCCAACACAATTGTTTTTGCTGTTCCTTTAGAAATTCTCAAAGCCTTTGAGAGGTTCGGGAGGCAATCACCGGAAAAATAGGAGGAACGGAAATTAGGAAAATCAATAGAGAATAACAAAAGACCACTCTTAAAGTAAAAGTGGTCTTTTGGTTTTGTTTGATCGAAGGGAAGTATTAAGCTTTTTTCACTTGTACTGCCGCTGGTCCTTTGGGAGTATCTTGTACTTCAAAGGTCACAGAATCGCCTTCTTTCAAGTCGCTGAAATTTGCTCCTTCTAACTCGTTGGCGTGGAAGAATAAATCTTCTTTGCCATCTTCAGGAGCAATAAAACCGAAGTTTTTGTCAGTCAACTTTTTGATGGTTCCTTGCATGAATTAATATTAAATGATTTACCTGTAGTAACAATTAGAAACTCGACGTATTTTCCATATTAACTAAACAGCATTAGATTGTTTATCTAACGAGTAGATTATAGCAAATAATGATAATTAAAGCAAGTGGCTATTTCAAAGCAAGCTCCAAAACCATTATTTGGCTTTCAAGAAAGAGATTTAAGCATTATGAAATAGTTAAAGCTTAATGGGAAATTACTAAAATGCTAAACTTTTTATTTCTACAAACCGTGATATTATTAAATAAGCATTAATTAACATTTTTCAAATGTCTTTTTTTAGAAAAATCAAAACAAAGTATTTAGTAGTCATAACGATGGTTG
>CAYTGH010000020.1:0-9000 GCA_964437355.1 uncultured Candidatus Saccharibacteria bacterium
TTGGCGTTTTCTGTTGCGGAATCCGAACTTGACTGTGCTAAAACTACGACTACGGAAACACCGGCTACCGCTAATACTTACTGGAATTTAAGAATGCCAAATCCCCAAGCAACTGGAAGCTATACTGGCCAGAATACAATCGAAGGCAAGGTTGACAATGAGAGTTATTAAAAAATAGGTTCTAGTAGAAGTTAAAAGATTGAATTGTTATGACTTGGGAAAAAACAAGAAATGTCTGTTTTGTGGTCTTTTTGTTGATGTTTGGTTTGGCTCAAATAGCTCAGGCCGGTTTTGGTATTTCACCGCCTTATGTTAAAAATGAAAATTTAACTCAGGGTTCTCACTACGAGAAAAACATTACTTTGGTTCGAGGTGATCCTATTGAAGATTGGGAAGTAGAAATTATCACCAATGTTCCGGGAGCCGATGATTGGATTTCTGTTGGCCAAGGAAAAAATTTTACAATGCCCCAAGGAGTCAAACAGGTTCCAATACTTATTAAGATTGATGTCCCGGACAATGCTAAATTTGGAAGATATATAGGGAGTATCAGAGTTAAAACAGCTCCGATCAAGGATTTAGAACAAGGGACTATTTCTATTCTTTTAGGCGGTCAAATTGATGTTAATTTAAACGTGGCCAAAGATGTCTTTGATTTCCAGGTTATGAGAACTAAGATTTCTGATTTAGAGACCGGACACAAATCGTGGATATTTTCTTTTCCGGGAATAATAAAATTCTCAATGCAGGTTAAGAATATAGGGAATATTAAAGCTGCGCCGAGCAAAGTAAGTTTTGAAATTTATGACGAAAAGGAAGAAAATATTTTAGAAAAAACTGAGACGACTAAAATGGAAAATACAGTAAAGCCTTTTGAAACAGATTGGGTGACCGCTAATTTACAGACTCAATTAAAGCCGGGAAGTTATTATGCCCAATACAAGGTTTTCAAGAAAGACGAGATTGTTAGTACGGGAAAAATCCATTTAAGTATTCTTTCTCAAGGCTCTATCATTGAATATAAAGGGGCGAGTATTTTGGATCTGAGCCTTAAAGATAAATTGATAATGATCCTCTTTGGTCTCCTTGGTTTAGGAGCTTTGGCTGGTATGGGCTATGGGGGGTATAAAGGATACGGGGTGTGGAAAAAAAGAGCATTGAGGAAAATTAAGTAAAAATCAGTTGGAATGCGTGTAATATAATGGGTTTATTGTCAAAAAAATCCCTAATTTTTTTGTTTATCATTCCAATTTTAGGAGGACTGGTTTTTAGCCCTCTTTTTTTGCCTTTGCCGAAAATTTTAGCGGATATGACTCCGACTTCAGTAACGGTTACCATCAGCGGACCGGTTTGCGGTGATAGTATTCGAGAAGGGACAGAACAATGCGATGGAAGTGATTTGGGCAGTCAAGGTTGTGTCAGTCTTGGCTATACTAGTGGAACTTTGGCGTGTTATACGGCGGGAATGCCCAATCAGTGTACTTTTAATACCTCCGGTTGTGTCACTAGAGGAAGTGGTGGCACTGGTGGCACTGGCGGTGGACGCAGTGGAGTATATATCCCACCGGTCGCGGTAACTAAAGTTATTATTCAAGGGAAAGCTTATCCTTCAAGTTTGATAACTGTTCTTCAGGATGGTAAGGCCGTAACGACTGTAAGGGCTGATTCCCTTGCTAATTTTCGAGTTGAAATTGCAGACATTACGGCTGGGACTTATACTTTTGGATTGTGGGGAAAAGATAAAGAAGGAAGAAAATCGATTACTTCCTCTTTTACCGTAACCGTTTCTAAGAAAGGAAGCACTACTATTAGTGGTATTCTTTTACCTCCGACCATTGAGTTAGAAAAAACTAGTCTTCAGAAAGGGAAAATTTTAAATATTTTAGGCCAAACTGGTTCCCAAAGCGAAGTGAGTATTTTTATCAACTCATCTGCCAAAGAAATTATTAAAAGAGAAACTAAAGCGAGAACTGATGGAAAGTGGTTTTATGCTTTTGACACTACTATTTTAGAGGAGGGTTCTTATACTGTTCAGGCTAAAAGTTTAACAAGCACTTTTTCTCAAACTTTAGCTTTTACGATTGGGGAAGCGGGAGGGAAAACTGGTCCGAAAGGTGCTGATATAAATAAAGATGGAAAAGTAAATTTAGTTGATTTTAGTATTTTGCTTTATAACTGGAACATTCCTAAAAACACAATGGCTGATTTAAATTATGATGGAAAAGTGAATTTAGTTGATTTTTCCATAATGTTATATTATTGGACTGGTTAATTTTAATGAATTTTAATAAATTTCTCATATTTTCAATAACTATATTATGGACATTTCTCCCTTTAGGAGCCGGAGCGGTTAGTTTTTATTTGGAACCTTCAGAAGGACAGTATCAGGCCGGGGATACTATTTTGGTAGAAATAAAAATAGATACCGAAGGAAAATGCGTCAATGCTGTTAAAGCTGATTTAAGCTTTTCTCAAATTTTGAATGCCGTGGATTTCAGTCGGGGTCAATCTATTATTACTCTTTGGGTTCAGCCTCCGAAAATTAATCAGGAAAAAGGAGAAATTTCTTTTTCGGGTGGAATCCCTGGAGGTTATTGTGGAAGAATTCCTGGAGATCCGGGAGCGAGTAATTTATTAGGGAAAATAATATTCAAAATACCAGGGATGATAGTCGGGGAAGCCGAAGAGAATTCTGTAGAAGTTAAATTCTTAGACACATCCCAAGTACTTTTGAATGACGGCTTGGGAACAGTAGCCGAGCTTACAACCCAAGAAGCTATTTTTAAAATTGTTCCTCAAAGAACAGAACCCCTTAAAGAAGGTTGGTCGGAAGAAATTAAAAAAGATGTCTTTTCCCCAGAACCGTTTCAAATTAAAATTCAGCAAGAGCCGACCGCTTTTGAGGGAAAATATTTCATTACCTTCCTGACAACAGATAAACAAACAGGTCTTGATTATTATGAAATCAAAGAGGGAGAAAATAACTGGGAAAGAACTCGAAGTCCTTATCTGTTGAAAGACCAGAGATTGCAGAGTATAATTAAGGTAAGAGCCGTGGACAAAGCGGGGAACGAAAGAATAGCCGAATATATTCCTGGAATTCTAAAGAAAACCTTCCCATATTGGATTATCCTTTTGATTTTGGGGGGAGGGGGAGTTGTTTGGCGGTTCATTAGAAAACCCCGAACTTCAAAATGAAGAGATTATTTTCCATTTTAATTATCTTAATACTTTCTTTTGCAGTTGTGCCCTCGGCTAAGGCCGAAAGCGCCTCCTTATATCTTTCTCCCTCGTCAGGGAGTTTTTTAGTTGGAAGCGTCTTTACAGTTTCAGTGTTTTTAAATACTGAAGGAAATGAAATTAATGCCGCTTGGGCTGAATTGAGGTTTCCTCCTGAAATTTTACAGGTTACTTCACCTACGGCTGGCACTTCATTTGTTACTGAATGGATTGTGCCTCCCAATTATTCAAATGAAAAAGGAATAGTAAGTTTTAGAGGAGGAGTTCCGGGAGGAATTACTACTTCGGCTAGTCTGGTTTCTTCTATTACTTTTAGAGCGGTGGCTTCGGGAATTGCCAAAATGGAATTTGTAAAAGGGTCTAAGGTTCTTTTAGCCGACGGGAAGGGAACGAATATTTTAACCAGTACCCGCCATGGGGAATATCATATTTTAGTTCCTCCTCCGGAGGGTCCTAAAGTTTTTTCTTCTACTCATCCTAATCCTAATGTTTGGTATTCAGATTCCAGCCCAGCTTTTTCTTGGGAAAAAGAGGAAGGGGTAACTGATTTTTCTTGGAGCTTTGATCAAAATTCAAGTGGAAGCCCAGACAGCATTTCTGAAGGAGGAGAAACC
The DNA here is from genome assembly GCA_964437355.1 of uncultured Candidatus Saccharibacteria bacterium. Taxonomy (GTDB): domain Bacteria; phylum Patescibacteriota; class Minisyncoccia; order Minisyncoccales; family UBA1441; genus CAYTGH01. The sequence goes on from CAYTGH010000020.1 coordinate 3,855, forward strand.
CTTGCTTCTTTTACTGAAGTGGAGGGTGGAATTTGGTATTTTCACATTAGGCAAAAAAAAGAGGGAATCTGGGGAAAGACCAGCCACGTTCAGGTTCGGATAGACAGCTTTCCTCCTTATGAATTTACTCCCAGAGTTGAAACTTATTCTCGACTGGTTGATTATCAAACTATGGTTTACTTTGAAACTACTGATAATTTTTCAGGAATTTCGCACTATGAAGTCAGTGTCATTAATTTAAGCGCTAAAGAACCGGCCCGTTCATTTTTTACTGAGGAGATATCACCTTACAAGGTTCCTTTTAAAAAAGCTGGCAAGTATAATGTTATAATAAAAGCAGTGGATAAGGCTGGAAATTCCCGGGAAGCAGAAGCTAAGTTTCGAATGGTGACTCCTTTAATATCCCATATTGAGGGTAGGGGGCTGGAGATCAGAGGAATTATTTTTTCCTGGTGGCTAATTTGGATTTCCATTTTTCTTTTAATAGGGGGGATAAGCATTTTTGGTTGGTGGCTCTATAGAAGATATACTAAACTCAAGGGTAAATGAAAAAAATTCTCTTAACATTATTTATCTTATTTTTACTCTTTTTTGCCGAAGTGGACTTTGCTAGAGCCCAAGGAGCTTCTTTTTATTTTTCTCCCACGACCAGCACTTTTTTCGTTGAAAGTACTTTTGATGTTTCTATATTTGTCAATACAGGTGGGAATAAGATTAATGCTGTAAAAGTAGATTTAAAATTTGATTCGAAAAAACTTCAAATAGCCAGTCCAACTGCTGGGAAGTCATTTATTTCGGTTTGGATTTCTCAACCTACTTATTCCAATATCAAAGGAACGGCTTCTTTCCAGGGAGGAATACCCTCCCCGGGAATTAATACTTCGGCTGGCCTGGTTTCTTCTATTACCTTTAGAGCCATAGCTCCAGGAGAAACCACTATTTCTTTTTTGGATTCTTCTCAAGTTCTTTTAGATGATGGAAAAGGGACTAATATTCTAAATTCAATGGGAAGGGGAGTATACGATATTATTATTCCGCCACCAGAAGGTCCCAAAGTTTTTTCTTCTACTCACTCCGACCAAAATAAATGGTATAAGAATAACAATCCCAGTTTCAGCTGGGAAAAAGAGGAAGGGGTAACTGATTTTAGCTATAGTATTGATCAAGATTTTCATGGCGTTCCAGATAATATCCCGGAAGGAGACCATACTTCTGTTTCCTATAGCGACTTAAAAGATGGAATTTGGTATTTTCATGTTAAAGCCAAAAAGGGAAATAGCTGGGGAGGAGCAAGCCATTATTTGGTTCAAGCAGATACTACTCCGCCAGCCAGCTTTTCTCTTAATTTTGAGCCCACTTTAAAATCTCCAACCATTACTTCTAGAGAACCAATAGTTTCTTTTATTACCACCGACGCCTTTTCTGGAATTTCGCATTATGAGCTAAAGACTATTGACCTTACTGAAGCTGGTAAGGAAAAGGCAGAAGCCGAATTTTTTGTTGAGGTAGTTAGCCCTTATAAATTGCCCTTTCTTAATATTGGAGAATACCAGATAGTAGCTAGAGCTTATGATTTAGCTGGAAACTGGCGAGATGCTTCAGAAAAAATTGAAGTTATTACTCTAGGGGAAGTATTTTATACGACCAAAAGAGGAATAAATATTTTTGGTATTTATCTTTCTTGGCGGAGAGTGATTTTAATACTTATTTTTTTAATCGTTATTGCGTTAGGTTTTATATTTTGGTGGAGGAAAGGTTATAAGCATATTTGTCAGAAAAGAAAAATTCTAAAAGAAATAAAAGAAAAAACAAGGAAGAATAGGAAAAATATTAAAAAGAAATTAAATGTGCGCTAGACAAAGACAAAATTTATTTAAAAAACAAACACAGAGCTTTTGGTTTAGTTTTGCTTTGGTCTTGTTGTTTGGCTTGAGCTTAGGGCAATTGGTAAAAGCAGAAGGGGCTTCTCTTTTTCTTTCTCCGGCAAGCAAAATTTTTAAGGTTGAGGACATTTTTTCGATAGAAGTGAAAATAAATACAGCTGGCGTTCCTATTAATGCTGCTCAAGCTACTATTTATTTTCCATCTGATAAATTAAAAGCATTGAATATCTCTAGAAGCGATTCTATATTTACTCTCTGGTTAAAGAAACCAGTTTTTTCCAACGCTTCTGGTGAAATATCATTTGTCGGAGGGTTACCCACTCCCGGTTTTTCTGGGGTGGGGAATCTAATTACTTTAAACTTTGAAGCTAAAGAAGAAGGAATAGCTAATCTTGTTTTTGGGGAAGGGCAAGTTTTAGCCGATGACGGGAAAGGAACAAATATCCTGGTTTTTATTAAAGAAGCAAAATATTCCATTCAAAGGACAGTTCTTTCTGAAATTAAACCTGAAGTTGCTCCCGATCAAGTTCCTTCTCCTTGCCAAATTTTATCTTTAAGTCATCCTCAGCAAAAAGAATGGTATGGCAATAATTCTCCTCAATTTCAATGGGAATTGACTCCGGATATAATTGGAGTAAATTTTACTTTAGATCATTATCCCAATACTATTCCTGATAATGTTTCTCAAGGCAAATTCCAATCTAAAACTTACGAGAAGCAAGAAGATGGAATTTGGTATTTTCACCTTAGGACAGAAAATAAAACAGGATGGAGTCTGCCCTCTCACTATAAAATTCAAATCGACACTCATTCTCCCAGTCCTTTTGAAATAATAATTGATAATGAAGGAGATTCTACTAATCCTAATCCAAGTTTATACTTTGTAACTGAGGATAATACTTCTGAAATTGACTATTATAAACTTAAGATTGGGAAAAAGAATTTCGCAAATTTGATGCTTGCTCAAGTTAATCCTTTTCCTTTGTTCTTTCAAACTCCCGGCACTTATCCGATTGTAGTTCGGGCAATGGACGAAGCCGGAAACGGAGTCGAAGCCAAAACAATAATAAACATAGAACCTATTAAGAGTCCCCAGATTACTGTCTGGCCCAAAGCATACATTTCTGGAGAGGAAACATTTTATCTAGAAGGGACCTCTCTTCCTGAAGTCGAGATTGCAATTTTCTTAAAAGAAAATGAAAAAATAATTAAAAACTGGATAACCTTGAGTAATGGTCAAGGAGAATGGTCGTTTTCTACAAAAGAACTAATTAAACATGGTATTTATTCTTTATCAGTTCAAGCTAAAGATCAAAGAGGAGCTACCAGCAATCTTTCTAATCCCGATAGGATTGAAGTGTCATTAAGCGGCATATCTTTTGGATTATTTATGATTTCTTTTAAAACATTGGTTTTGGTTTTGTTTCCAATCTTATTTTTGGGAATTATTATTGTTAGTTATTTTGTTTGGAGAAATAAACAGACTAAAAAGATTCTCCAAAAAGAGACTTGGGAAGCAAAAGAAAGCCTTCATAATGCCTTTGATGTTTTAAGAAAAGAGATAGAAGCGAGAATTGAATTAGTGGATTCTCAGCCGGGATTTAATCCAGAAGAAAGACAAATTTGTAAAGAATTAAAAAAGGCCCTAAAAGTAGCTGAAGAATCTGTCAGTAAAGAAATCAGGGATATAGAAAAAGGGTTGCGCTAAAATCTTCTAAAAAAATAATCGGCAAGGAAATTAAAGACATAAAAGAAGAACTATAAAACAGGGATTTTTTGCCCATATTATAAAGACATCATTGGCTTATTGAATAATAATGTGTATAATATAAGTAACCATTTTTAAATACCAGTAGATTGTTATAGTTCTGTTTACAGAAATTTAAGAATCTGTGATTATTATGAAAAATTCATATTTTGTTCCTAATGATCGTCGATGGTTAAAATTCTATCCCCAAGGAATGCCCAAGCATCTAGATTATCCGGAAGTTCCCCTCTATCAATTTCTAGATGATTCGGCTAAGAAATTTCCCGATAGAACCGCTTTGGTATTTTATGGTAAAAAAATTAGTTATCAAAGTTTAAAAGATCTGTCTGATAGATTTGCTCATGCTTTACAAGATTTAGGTATTAAACAAGGCGACCGGGTCGCCTTTTTGCTTCCCAACAGCCCGGAATTTGTTATTGCTTATTTTGGGACCCTCAAGGCGGGGGGAGTAGTTGTTCCTTTAAATCCCTTGTATTTATCTAAGGAATTAAATTACCTTCTAGCTGATGCCAAGCCAAAAATTTTGGTTTCCTTGAAAATGTTTGCTCCTAAATTGAAGACGGTGAAGAAAGAGATAGTCCCCATTCTTATTTTTTCTGATCTGGCTGCTTATTTGCCCTTGCCCTTGAAATCTTTGTTAAAAATTAAAAATTGGTCGCGTTCTTCCTTAAAGCTGGATTTTAATGGCCAGCTTTTTAATTTTGAAAAACTTTTAGAAAAATATTCTAAAAAATATCAAAAGGTAAACTTACAACCAAAAGATTTAGCTCTGTTAGTTTATACTAGCGGTACGACGGGAAATCCCAAGGGAGTCAGGTTGACCTACGAGAACGTTGTTGCTAATTTAATACAAATGAAAACTTGGCTTCGAGATGCTATTAAAGTTGGCCAAGATATAGAACTCGGTGTTTTGCCCTTTTTCCATATTTACGGTATTACGGTTGTTCTCAATTTAGCCATGAATTCGGCTTTAACCCTTATTCTCTTCCCTGAATTTCATTCTAAGGAAGTCGCGAAAGCTATTGGCAAATATAAAATTACTTTAGCTCCAGTTGTTCCCGTTATGTTGCAAGTTATATTCCGACGTTATCGAGAAGCACCTAAAAAGTATGATTTTTCCTCGGTGCATTTTTGGGGGACCGGAGCCGGAGCTTGCGATCCAGATTTGATTAAGAAAATTAATCGCTTGAAGGGAAAAGTGATTGAAGGCTATGGATTAACCGAAACTTCGCCTATCTTGATCATGAACCCTTATAATGGCCAGCAGAAAATTGGTAGTATTGGCTTGCCTCTTCCGGATACAGATTGCCGGGTTGTTGATTTGGAAACCGGGGAAGAAGTACCGCCTGGGAAAGAAGGGGAACTTTTAGTCAAAGGGCCCCAAGTTTTTTCTGGTTATTGGCACAATCAAGAAGCAACCGAAAAAATTTTCAGCAGTGACGGCTGGTTCCATACTCACGACGTGGCTTTAATAGATGCCGAAGGATATGTCTTT
>CAYTGH010000021.1:0-8180 GCA_964437355.1 uncultured Candidatus Saccharibacteria bacterium
GGATGAACTCGAATAACATTTCCCTCAGTTAAGATAGGGTGAAAAGCCTGAATACCCAGCCGATGTAAAGTAGGAGCTCGATTTAAAATAATCGATTTGCCTTTCACCACTTCTTCCAAAATCGCCCACACCTCAGGAGTCCCCCTATCGATAAGTCTTGAAGCTCCGCGAATATTATAAGCCAATTCCTGATCAAGAATTTTTTTCGTAACAAAGGGCTTGAATAATTCTAAAGCCATTTTCTTAGGCAAACCACATTCTGACATTTTCAATTCGGGACCAACAGCAATAACAGAACGCCCCGAATAATCTACTCTCTTCCCTAAAAGATTTCTCCGGAACCTTCCTTTTTTACCTTGAATCTTCTCGGTTAAGGGACGAAGAGCATGAGCACGGTATCTCCCTTGCCCAACACTAGCCTGATCGCCAATTAAAGCATCAACCGACTCTTGAAGCATTCTTTTTTCATTACGAATAATAATGGTTGGAGCATCAATCTCTAAAAGTCTCTTCAAGCGATTATTGCGATTAATAACCCTTCGATAAAGATCATTGACATCCGAAGAAGCATATCTTCCTCCATCTAGTTGAACCATGGGTCTCAAGCCGGGAGGAAGTACTGGGAGAATTGTTAAAATCATCCACACTGGTTCAACTCCCGCATCATGCATTTCCTGAAGAGATCTTAATCTAGCCGCTGTTTTTTCTTTCTGTGCCGAAAGAAGATGTTGAGATAAATTATTTTGAAGCTCCTTAATCTCTTTATCAAGATCTATTTCTTCTAGAATCTGCTTAATAGCTTCCGCTCCAGTTTTAGCATCAAAAGCCGGGCCAAATTTAAGAGAAAGATTTCGATACTCGTTTTCAGAAATAATTCTTAATCGGCGGATACTCGCCAACTCTTGCTGAGTTTGCTTAAGAGCTGCTCGAAGATCTTCCGTTGCGGACTCGCCTTCTTCTTTTATCTTGTCTTTATACTCTTTAAGAATTTCCTGACTAATTTTTTTCTTAGCCCCCTCATCGACATCGGTGATAATATAGGCCATAAAATAAACGACTCTTTCAATCTGCCGCGATGATATTCCTAAAACCATAGCCACCCGGCTCGGCATCTTTTTTAGAAACCAAACATGGGTCACGGGAGTGGCTAAGGTAATATGCCCCATTCTTTCCCGCCTAACCGAAGCTTTTGTCACTTCTGTGCCGCACCGGTCACAAATAATTCCTTTATAGCGAATGCCTTTATATTTACCGCAATAACACTGGTAGTCTTTGGTCGGGCCAAAAATTTTTTCACAAAATAAGCCCCCTTTCTCCGGCCGGCCGACTCTATAATTAATAGTTTCTGGCTTAGTCACTTCCCCGTGACTCCAAGATAAAATCTCTTTTGGGGAAGATAATTTGATAAAGACAGCTTTAACATCGGGATTGGGACGAGATTCAGTTTTCATAATTACTATTAAGAGGATTTACTAAGACTCATAATTACTATTAAGAGGATTTACTAATACTCCTAAAATTAATTCTTTTAATTCTTGATATCTAATTTAATATTGAGAGCAAGAGCCTTAAGTTCGTTAATCAACAAATCTACTGAAGCCGGACGGTACCAGTGTTCAATAGGGCGACCCTGAAGAATGTCTTCGTAGGCTTCAGAACGTCCGCGAATGTCATCAGATTTAATGGTCATCATTTCCTGTAAAGTATAGGCCGCGCCATAAGCTTCGAGAGCCCACACTTCCATCTCTCCAAAACGTTGCCCGCCAAAGTGAGCTTTTCCCCCTAAGGGTTGCTGAGTAATCAGAGAGTAAGGACCAATAGATCTCATATGGATTTTGTCCTGGACCATATGATGAAGCTTTAAAACATACATCATTCCCACTGTGATAGGATGGGAAAATTTTTCTCCCGTGCGCCCATCATAAAGCCAAGTCTGGCCACTCTCCGGTAAATTCGCTTTTTTCAATTCTTCCTTTATCGTTTTAACTTTTATGCCCAGCAATCCGGGAGCAGTCGCTAGATAATTAAGTTTACCCGCCGCCCAACCAAGATGAGTTTCTAGAATTTGTCCGATATTCATTCGAGAAATCACGCCCATCGGATTAAGAACAATATCAATAGGCGTCCCGTCAGCTAAAAAGGGCATTTCTTCCTCCGGAAGAATATAAGAGATAACTCCTTTGTTGCCATGGCGTCCAGAAAGTTTATCTCCCGCCTCAATTTTGCGAAGCTGGGCAATTTGAATTCTTATTCTTCTTAAAACGCCCGAAGAAAGTTGAGCGCCCTCTTCCCGAGAAAAAATCTGAACATTGACAACTCGACCTTGTTGCCCATGAGGCAACACCAATGAAGCATCTTTTACTTCTTTAGCTTTTTCACCAAAGATAGCTTTTACCAATCTTTCTTCTGGTGATAATTCCACCTGTCCCTTGGGAGAAATTTTGCCTACAAGAATATCGCCCGGCTTAACTTCCGCTCCTACTCTGATAATTCCCTCTTCGTCTAAATCTTTAAGCTTGTCTTCTCCGACATTGGGAATATCCGGTGTCGTCACCTCAGGCCCTAGTTCTGTGCTTCTAACATCACAAATAAAATCTTCAATTCGAATAGAGGTAAAGGCGTCGATTTTCACTAAGCGCTCAGAAAAAACAATAGCATCTTCATAATTCATACCCCTAAAAGACATAAAAGCCACCAGGACATTTCTCCCTAAAGCTAATTTACCTTGATTAATAGATGCGCCCTCCGCTAATATATCTCCCTTTTTCACTACTTGGTCGTTCTCCACCACTGGACGCTGGTGAAAACAAGTATACTGGTTGCTCTGCTGAAAAGTTCGCAACTGATAATCATGGCGGCCAACTTTAATATGCTGTCCATCCACTTCAACCACTTTTCCTCCCTCTTTAGCTAAAATAACCTGTCCCGATTCTCGAGCAACCCTCCCCTCGACTCCTGTTCCGACTAAAGGAGCTTGAGGCTGGACTAAAGGAACAGCCTGTCTTTGCATATTACACCCCATCATTGCTCGATTAGCATCATCGTTTCTCAAAAATGGAATTAAACTAGCCGCCACACTAATGATTTGATTAGGAGAAACATCTATTAATTCTACTTCCTTCTTAGATATCCTCGTTGGTTTCCCTTGGTAGCGTCCATCTACTTCTTCTAGCATAATATTTCCGGTAGCATCTAAAGGAATTCCACTGTGAGTAATTTTAAATTGTTCTTCTTCGTAAGCATCTAGATAAACCACTTCTTTAGTGATTTTACCTTGACGTACTTTAAAATAGGGAGTTTCAATAAAGCCGTATCGATTAATTTTCGCCCCGATAGCTAAGTGAGTAACTAAGCCAACGTTCTGCCCTTCTGGAGTTTCAATGGGACAAATTCTCCCGTAATGAGAGGGTTGAACATCTCGGACTTCAAAACCAGCCCTTCTTTTCATTAAACCTCCGGGCCCGGTAGCTGATAATCTCCTTTTATTTTCTAAGGCTGATAAAGGGTTGTCACTATCCAAAAATTGCGAAAAAGACGAGGCCCCAAAAAATCTTTTGACCGCCATCGACAAAGGCCGTCCATCAACTAAATCTGCGGGAACCAAATCAATCTCGTTAGCCGTAGACATTTTATCTTGAATATTCCTTCTTATTCGAAGGAAAGCCGGTCTGAGACTGCTTTGGAGTAATTCGCCAGGACCGCGAACCCTTCTATTGCCCAAATGGTCAATTATATCGGATTGGGCCTGAGGATCGTGATCTAATCTGATAACTTCTTTAATGGCCAAAATTATATCCTCGATTTTTAGGACCCTGTCTTTAAATTTAATAGGTTTTTTATAATTAGGATATAATCTCTGATTAATTTTCCACCGCCCGACTTCGGCTAAATCATAATGGAAAGAATCAAAGAACATATTCCTGATAAAATCTCTAGCTATATCGTTAGTAACCGCATCCCCTGGTCGAAGAAGCTGATAAATTTTCATCGTTGCTTCCTCCTGATTGTGCGTCGTATCTTGAGCTAGAGTGTCAGTAATATGTTTAATAGAATTTTTATCTAGACCTCGAAAAGCTTTTTTAATATCCTGATCAGTCGGCAGGCCCATGGCTCGGAGAAAAGTAGTCGCTAGAACATTCTTCCGGCGATTAATTCTTGTTTGGATAGTGCCCTCTTTTGTAGATTGAAAACTTAACCAAGCTCCTCTTTCGGGAATAATAGCTACTTCAAAATATTTTAAACTATCGGCTTCTTGACGGTCAAAAAAGACACCCGGAGAACGGACTAATTGAGAAACAATCACTCGTTCAATGCCATTAATAATAAAACTGCCCTGAGTAGTCATTATTGGACAGTCCAAAAGGAAAATTTCCTCTTTGGCCGATTTTTTAGTTTTTAAATTAATAACCCGAAATTTCGCTTTTAAGGGAGCCGTATAAGATTCTCCTTTTCTGACCGCTTCCCAAAAAGATGGATAATTAGGCTTATCTAGGCCACAGCTTAAAAATTCTATTTTCCAATGTTTTCCGGTATGGTCTAAAACTGGAAAAATTTTTGAAAATGATTCCGGAAGTTTTTCTAAAGAAAATTTTTTCCAACTCTGGTATTGAGATTCTAAAAGAGGAGGAAAATCAAAGGGAATAATAGGTTGAGAAAATTGTTTAAGCTGATTCTTTTTCATAAATTTCAAAACGATTAAAGATTAAATAAAAAAATATATCACAAAAAAAATATACCACAAAAAACCGAGGATCTCTACCCGGACTTCGATGCCCTTTTCTCCTTAATAGATAATTATCATCAATAAAAACTATCTTAATAATACTTCAGATTAAAACGATGTCAAGCCGACCAAGAACGGGTACTCATCACCAATCCGCCTCCTAGATAAAAAGCAATCAGACTAGACCCTCCATAACTGACTAAAGGCAAAGGAATGCCAATCACGGGCAAAAATCCCACATTCATTCCTATGCTGATAAAGGATTGAGAAGTAATCCAAATAAGATATCCTAATGTTAAGAGATAAGCAAAATTATCCTCTGTTCTTCCCCCAATTTTAACTAGCCGCCAGATTAAAATAAAAAAGAGTAAGCCCAAAATAATAATTCCCAAAAATCCAAATTCTTCAGCAATAGCCGAAAAGATAAAATCTGTTTTAGCTTCCGGTAGAAATCCATAACGAGCTTGAGAATTATTCCCCCAACCTCTTCCAAGCCACCCTCCGGACCCAAGAGCAATTTGAGATTGTTGAGGTTGCCAAATACTGCTTTCCTCTGACGATGAAGGATGGATAAAACTCATCACTCTATTTTTTTGATAATCTTGAAGGGCAAACCCCCAAATCAAACTGCCCAGAACCAGAAAACAAAAAAATAGAAACAACAGGTGACGCCACTTGAGTCCAGAAATAAGAATTAATCCTAACCAAATCAGGATAAAAACAATAGCGGAGCCAAAATCTGGCTGAAAAAAAACTAAGATAGCGGGCAATATCGCATAAACACTGGAGAGTAAAAGCAAAGGAAGCTGCCGTGATTGAGGATGACGGATAGAAAAATATTTAGCTAAAATGATAATCAACCCTAGTTGGGCAAAAGGAACAGGATCAAAAGTTAAAGGACCCAAGCGATACCAACCATGAATACCTCGAATAGAAGGAAAAAAGAACAAGCCAGCCAATAAAGCAATAAAAACAGAATATAACCCTAAAACTACCAGAGAATTAGACCTTAAGCGACGGTAGTCAAAGAAAGCCACTATTCCAAGCATTAATACTAGACCTAAACCAAGAAACAAGAATTGTTTATAAAAAAAAGAAAGCTCACTCTTAGGGAAAGCTAAGCTGTAAATAACAGTCAGTCCGAACCCGGTTAAGAGAACAAAAGAGATAATTAAAGGCCAATCAATTTTACTTAGCAATCTCATTTTGAGGTTGAATTTAACATTTGGATAAACTGATTTTCACTAACAATGCTTATCCCTTTTTTCTTGGCTTTTATTAATTTACTTCCAGGCTTTTCCCCGTAAACCAAAAAATCTGCTTTTGGAGATACAGAACTTAAGCTTTTTCCTCCTCTTTCTCTAATTTTTTCTATCATCTCCTCCCGTGTAAATTTTTCTAGTTTTCCCGTCAGGATAAATTTCTTTCCCCGCCAAAGTTGTTTTCCCGAAGGATGCGGAAAATTAATTTTTACTCCCCTCTGAATTAAATCATTGATCAATTTTACATTAGCTTTCTGTCTCAGCCACTGAAAGATAGCTTCTGCTGTTTCTGGTCCGATATCAGGCAGAACCATCAATCCCTTCAAAGAAATAACTTTTAATTTGGCTAAACTTTTTGTTTCTGTACTCAGAAGTCGAGCTGTCTTTTCTCCAACTTGAGGGATGCCTAAAGCAAAAATAAATTTAGAAAAATCAATTTTTTTGCTTTGCTCAATAGCCTTGATTAAATTTTTAACGGATTTCTCCTGAAACCCTTCTAAATTCATTAAGTCTGCGGGCTGAAGACGGAAAATATCTCCTGGCTGAGAAATAATTTTCTTTTCCTTTAATTGTTGAATAATTTTCGGGCCCAGTCCCTGAATGTTAAAAGCCTTTTTGGAGACAAAATGCTTGAGAAGGTTTTTTCTTCGGGCGGGACAATCAATATTGGGACAACGCCAAATTACTTGTTCTGCTTTTCTTACCAATCGAGCCCCGCAAACTGGACATTGTTTAGGCATGGCAAAATTTTTCTCATTTCCTTTTCTCATCCTCGCCAGAACTTTTATGACTTTCGGAATGACATCTCCTGCTCGCCCGACAATAACGATGTCTCCAATTTTTACTCCCAATCGTTTAATCTCATCGGCGTTGTGAAGCGTTGCCCGACTGACAACAGCTCCGCCAACGTTAACGGGGTCGAAAATAGCCACCGGAGTCGCCGCTCCGGTTCTTCCGATTTGAATAACAATCTTTTTAATTCGCGTGACCACCTGTTCGGGAGGAAACTTAAGGGCCCTTATTCCTCTGGGGCTTTTCCCGGTTACGCCCAGGTCTTGAAAAGTTTGATTATTATTAATATTCACCACTACTCCATCTATGGGATAAGGCAAATTTTCCCTTTCTTCTTGCATCCTCTGCCAATAATCAACGACCTCCTTTAAAGAATAACAAATCTTTCCGGAGTCAGTTTTAAACCCTAGGGCTTTGGTAATCTGGTGTTCTTCATTGTGTTTTTTTTGCCCAATATCAGTCACTAAGTCCCAAGCCAAAAAACTCAAATGCCGAGTGCTTGTCATCTTGGGATCTAATTGTCTAATGCTCCCCGCAGCCAGATTACGAGAATTAGCATAAGGTTTCTCTCCTTTTTTAATCCTCTCTTTATTGATTTTAGCAAATACTTCTTTGCTCAAATAAACCTCTCCTCTAATTTCTATTTTCCCATGCTGTATTAAATCTTCTAGGCGCTGCTCAACTTCTTTAGAGAACAAGGATTGATAAAGTTTGAGTCGCAAAGGAATGGCTTCAATGGTTTTAGCATTAACGGTTACGTCTTCACCAATATAGCCGTCTCCGCGCGTAGAAGCAAGAACAAACAATCCTTTATCATAAATCAAACTAACCGCTAGGCCGTCAATTTTGGGCTCGCTAAAAAATTCCTGTTTCTGGTTAGTCTTTTGCGAAGAAAGAAATTTTTTAATATAAATCCACCATTTTGTTAATTCTTGGCTTGAGAAAAGATCTTCTATAGAAAGCATGGGGATCCCGTGCTTAATTTTTTTAAAGCCCTTGGAAGAAACCCCTCCGATTCTTTGAGTTGGAGAATCAGAAGTAATTAAATCAGGATATTTTTGCTCTAAAATCCAAAGATTATGTTTTAAAGAGTCTAAAGCACCATCAGAAATCAAAGACCTATCAAGAACATGATAAGCGTAGCGGTAGTGGTGAATGGTTTCCCGTAATTTCTTAATCTCTTTCTGAGCATCTTTTTTAATCATCTTCACCGGTAGAATTATCTCTTCTCAGTTTTAATAAGAAATTTCTATCCCTCTCTTCGTCTGCCGATAAATCCCCAGAGAACGAAGCTTCGTTGATGTTGTCGTCTCTTGAACATAGACCTCATAGGAAACCCCATTAGTAAAAGGAGGATCTGTCACTTGAGGATAAGATGTTTTACAAGGAGTAGGCAGACAACT
>CAYTGH010000022.1:0-2570 GCA_964437355.1 uncultured Candidatus Saccharibacteria bacterium
ATATCTGCTCTTGGCCGGGTTAAAGAGATATTGGACTGGCAGGGCAAACATTTGGATCAAGTGATTCCTTCTCAACCCGCTAAGGTTCTGGGCATGAAGTCAGTGCCCATGGCGGGAGAAGAATTTAAGGTTTATTCTTCTTTAGAGGCAGCTCAAAGTCAAATTCAAAACAAGAAAGTTCAGAAATCAGCTGTTTCTCCTAAAGTAGAAGAAACAACAGAAGAAACAACAGAAGAAACAACAGAAGAAATAGCAGAAGAAAAAACAGAAGAAACGGATGAAGAAAAATTAAAACTAATTTTGAAAGCTGATGCTTTTAGTTCTCTAGAGGCTCTTCAAAAGATTATTGAGGAAATGAAAGAAGCCAATCGTATTGAAATTTTAAAAGCAGAAGTTGGAGATATTAATCAGAAAGATGTTCAAATGGCGGAAAGCAATCAAGCTCAGATTGTAGGATTCCGGGTTAAAACCAACCAAGCCACGCTGACCTTGCTTAAAAGAAGTTCAGTAAATTTCAAATCATTTTTGGTAATCTATGATCTCTTAGATTATTTAAAAACAGAAGTCAAGAAATTAGCCCGGAAAGCTGTCCGTCAGACGGTGGGTCGCTTAGAAGTCTTGGCGATTTTTTGGACCAAGAAAAAGCGTCAGATTGTCGGTGGACGAATCGTAGAAGGAGAATTAAGCACTGGACTTCTTTTAGATGTTTTCCGGGGGGCAGAAAAAATAGGAGAAGGGAAAATCGTCAGTCTGGAAAGAGATCAGAAAAAAATAGAAAAAGTGAAGAAAGGACAAACGATTGGTCTGCTTTACGAGGGAAAGGGTCGGATAGAAAAAGGAGACATTTTAGAAGCTTATACCTTCTGTTTCAATTAGTATAATTATTAGTTTAATTAGTATATAATTATTAATCTAATTAATTTTAATGGGTCGAAGAGTTATCCAACTAGGAAAAGAATTGGAGAAAAGTTTAGCCAAAGTTTTGGAAGAAATTGATTGTTCTCCCGCTCAATTAGTAACGGTTACGGAAGTTTCCCTTTCTTCTCTTTTGGACCAAGCCCGAGTTTTTATCGGAGTATTTCCTTCTCAATACGGCGAAGAAGCCCTAAAAAAGATTCAAAAGGAAAAAGGGAAAATTAAAAAAAACCTCCCCCGTTTTCTTAAAGTTAGAAAAATGCCCGAAATAAATTTTTATCTTGATACAGGCTTGGAAAAAGCGGCAAAAATAGAAAGAATCCTTCATCAATTAGAGGATGAAGAAAAAGGAGGCACGGTAGCCAAGGAGTAAGGCGGCAGTCTGCAAAACTGCTATACATGGGTGCAACTCCCATCCGTGCCTTAATGATTTACGGATCAGAAATCTTGAAATTTTTTCTAGGAGGAGTTTTAATAGAAACGCAGAAATTGCCGCGGTGATGAAATAGGTATCCATGAGAGACTTAAAATCTCTTGGGAGAAATCCCGTGTGGGTTCGAGTCCCACCCGCGGCACAACTGAATGTTCAATTATTCTTTAATTAATTTATCCTGAATGAATAAAATCCCATAAACTTATAGCTTATGGGAGAATATCGTTGGAGTTTTTTAATCAAGAAAACTTATAACTGCTATATAATGTAAAAGTCAAAAAAGAGGAATCTTCCTCTCTTTTTGATTTTGGGGTTAAATTTCTCTTTCTACTTCCGCAATAGTATTTTTTGCCCCAAAGCGAATAGCTTCTGCTGTTGAAGCAAACCAAATATCTATGTGATAATTGCTCTTTTGAGCATTCATTCTATCCTGGACAACAAAGACCTGATCTCCAAAGAGTTTAGGGAGTTTCACCATGGTTCCGAAAGGAAGCAAATTATTGGCGATAATCCCCTGGCGGACAAATTGTCCACTAGCGGTTATAAAGGGATCATCGTCTGTTTCTTCAGGGCGAGAGGAATAGGCGGTAACAATAACTTTTAAGTACTGCACTCTCGAGTCTTTAGCTGAAGGGCTAGCGTAACCGATAACGCTGCACTCTTTTACCAAAGGGAGAGCGGTATTCAATAATGTCGGTTCAGCCGATTTAGTTCTTTCCAGGTTAATAGGTGATGGGGCTATAAAAACCCCACAAACAAGTATAAAAGTAAGTGCGGCGAGAAATCGCCAACTTACGGTTTCTTTTGACATAGATTGGAGCGGGAGACGGGATTCGAACCCGCGATCTTCGGCATGGCAAGCCGATATAATAAACCAACTATACTACTCCCGCTTAAAAGTGCCGAGACTCGGAATCGAACCGAGATCCCATCTTTTTCAGAGATGTGCCGTGACCGACTTGGCTACCTCGGCTTAAAAATCATTGGGCGCTAAGGGATTTGAACCCCCGACCTCCGGAATGTAAATCCGATGCTCTGCCACTGAGCTAAGCGCCCGGCTTCTATTCTATTCTATCCTCCTGTACTTTTTAAGAGGACAGAGAGCTAGTGCCCAGAGCGGGACTCGAACCCGCATGCCGAAAACTCGGCACAGAGCCTCAGTCTGTTGCGTGTACCAATTTCGCCATCTGGGCTTGGGAATAATTCTTTAAAGAACAAATTA
>CAYTGH010000022.1:2670-7473 GCA_964437355.1 uncultured Candidatus Saccharibacteria bacterium
AATCTTTTCCACGGGAGTTTCTTGATCGGGAGAAACACCAGCTTTATTTTCAATGTTTCTAGACTTAATTCTTTTCTTTTTCCCTTTTGCTGTTCTTAAATAATAGAGCTTAGCTCTTCTTACCTTCCCTTGCTTAACAATCTCGATTTTTTCAATAAGGGGGGAATGAAGAGGGAAAATACGCTCGACGCCGATACCTTTGATTTCTTTGCGGACGGTAATGGTCGAACTTAAGCCCTGTCCGTGTTTTCGGGCGAGAACAGCGCCTTCAAAAATTTGAGGCTTGCCTCCTTCTTTATCTAGGTTCTTTTGGTAAACTTTTACCAAATCTCCAGGTCTGACGTCCGGATTATTCTTTTTCAATTGTGATTTTTCGAAGATGTTTATTAAAGACATGATAATACTTTCTTAAGCTGATCGGGAAGAGGAAGAATAAATTCTTTTTCTTCGCCATTCATTAATTTAATTTTGAGGTAAAAAGCATGCAGGAATTGATGCTTTAGATATTTTACACTAGATTGCTGTTTAAAGCCATACCTTTTGTCTCCTACGATAGGATGTTGTTTCCAAGCGAGGTGGACTCTTAATTGATGGCGTCGTCCAGTTTTTGGAGAAAGTTCGACCAGGCTAAATCCAGAAAACTCTTGGATAACTTTATAATAAGTAACGGCTTCTCTTTGCTGGCTGGCTCCCGGCGAGCCAGGCAGAAAGACTTTCTGCTTACGGAAATCTTTCTTTGACCGGCCAATGAGAGTTTGAATTGATCCTTCTTTGAGAACGAGATGTCCCCGGACTAAGGCCAAGTATTTCTTTTCTACTTTTCTTGTTTGGAACTGCTGTTGGAAAAAAGAAAGAGCTTGATTATTCTTAGCAATCAAGACTAAGCCGGAAGTTTCTTTATCTAAGCGATGGATAAGTCCGTATCGGGGTGACTGACCCACTTCCTTTAATGTAGGAAAGCGTTTTATTAATCTCTGCATCAATCCGTCTCCTTGAATCTTGTAAACCGGCAATCCCGCCGGTTTATTGACAACCAATAAATCCTTGTCTTCATAGATCAAAAGAATTATTTCTTTCATTTCTGCTTAAAAAATTCTACGAGCTTGGTTCCGGAATTTGGGCAGATTATAATCCCTGATGAGTAATTTTTGTTTTACTAACAAGGGTTTCTCTTAAGGACTCCGCAACACGAGGGTCAAGGCCGGGGAGTCTCCCTTCTGTTCTTACGGCTCCGGAATAACCAGCTGTTTGAATTTGTAGATCACTTAAACCAAGCATTCTGGCTAAGAGACCTCGGTAAATATCTACATTTTGAATGCGGTCGTAAGGGATAGAGATGTATCTCTTGCGAATGACTCCTCTTTCTATCTTGAAAGCTTGGTCGGCTAAGTCATAGCGCCAGAAGCGGTAAGAAAGACGAGCCCGAATATAACTGGGAAGGATAATAGCTAATGGAATGGCCATAACCAAGAGTACAAGACCGACTGGTGTCCAAAAATCTGACATAAAAATACTGACAATAAGTAGTTCTGAGCTAAAGATGAAAGCAACGCCGACTAAAACAGCGAAGGATTTAAGAGATTGGAAGAAAAATAGCCAAATAGCTTTTGAGTTTAAGCGTTCCATGAAAGTAAAATTAATTTAATAGTGGGCGGTGCTGGATTCGAACCAGCGACCTCATCGATGTCACCGATGCGCTCTAACCAACTGAGCTAACCGCCCATCTTCGTAGGCACGGTTGGAATCGAACCAACAACCTTTTCTTTATAAGAGAAATGCTCTACCATTGAGCTACGTGCCCTTTAACTATTTGCTTTTATTGTGCCCCTTTTTGAGAATTTTTTCAAATTCTTTTTGGTTTAGGGTTTCTTTTTTAATCAATTCTTGCGTCAACTGAACCATTAATTTCTTATGTTTTTTCAAAAGTTCATTATCGTGGCGAAGAGCTTGAGCGAGAAATCGTTTAATTTCAGAATCAATTTTTTGAGCGACTTCTTCTGAATAGTCTTTTTGCGGGAATGGATTTTCTGACCATCCGTTTAGAGACGATGATTGAGAAAAATTAATTGGTCCTAGTTTGGACATACCGTATTCAACCACCATTTTTCGGGCTAAACTGGTTGCTCTTTGTAGATCGTTGGAAGCTCCGGTGGTGACTTCGCCAAAGACAATATCTTCAGCGGAATATCCGCCCAGAAGAGTCGCCAATTTAGCCATTAACTGGGATTGACTGAGCATTCCTCTTTCCGTCGCCGGAATGGTAACGGTATAGCCGGCACTGAAACCTCGAGCGATAATGGAGATTTTCTTAACCTTATCCGCTTTGGGTGTTAAAGCGGAAACCAAAGCGTGACCGGCTTCATGATAAGCAGCTATTTTCTTTTCTTCCTTGGAAAGGAGATGGCTTTTTCTTTCTGGTCCGAGGAGGACTTTTTCAATGGATTCTAGAAAATCAGTTTGGGCGATTCGGTCTCTCTCTCTTCGAGTGGCTAAAACAGCTGCTTCGTTAGCTAAATCTTCCAGATCGGCTCCAGAAAAACCTGGAGTTTGCTCAGCGACTTCTTTAAGGTGAACATTAGTCGCTAAAGGCTTGTTCCGGCAATGGATTTTTAAAATCTGTTCTCGGCTTTTAATATCTGGCAGGTCAATAATAATGCGCCGGTCAAAGCGTCCCGGTCGTAGAAGAGCCGGGTCAAGAACGTCGGGACGATTAGTGGCTGCCAGAAGAATGCATCTTGCTTCTCTTTTAAAGCCGTCCATCTCAACTAAAATCTGATTGAGGGTTTGTTCTCTTTCGTCGTGGCCTCCGCCGAAACCAAAACCGCGGCGGCGTCCGATAGCGTCTAATTCGTCAATAAAAATAATACTCGGTTGACTTTGTTTAGCTTTGGCGAATAGGTTTTTAACTCTTCGGGATCCGACACCGACAAAAAGCTCGATGAATTCTGAGCCGGAGATGTAATAGAAGGGAACATTAGCCGAAGAAGCAATGGCTCTCGCGAGAAGAGTTTTGCCGCAGCCAGGCGGGCCTACCAATAAAACACCCCGGGGAATTTTGGCTCCCATTTTTTGGAATTTCTGGGGGCTTTTTAAAAACTCAACGACTTCCATTAATTCTTCTTTGGCTTCGACTAAATCGCCAATATCATCAAAACTAACTCTTTCTTTTTTAGCCTCAGGATTGAATTGTTTGTCTGGGGATTTGAGGATATTGAGGGTTTGGTTGATGCCTCCTTTGTTGCGGCGGAAAAGTATCCAGAAAAACAAGAAGAAAAGCAGCAGAGGAAATATTAAAGAAAGAAAGAGTGGCAATAAAGACGACCAGAGGCTAGTATCCTCCGGCTCAATATTAATGTTGGTTAATTGCAACTCGGGAGAGGTAAGGCCCAGTTGTTGCAGGGAATTGGTTAAAGCGACACCAGCTTCTTTATAAGCTTGGACTTCCTTGTCGTTTTGATAAATGATAAGAAGTTTTTCTCCCGAAACAGTAATTTCTTTAATGTCACCGGCTTTAATTTCTTGAGCGAGCTGGCTCAAGCTGATTTCTTCCGGAGTTTCCGTCGGCGTTGGGGCGAATAAAGAAAAAACGGCAGAGAGGGCTATCAAAAGAAGAAGAGCCCAACCGATTTGCCTAATTATCTTTTTCATCTTTTGCGTTGGTTTTTTTCTTTTTAACAACCGGTTTTTTCTTTTTAACAACCGGTTTTTTCTTTTTGGCAACTGGTTTCTTTGCTTTTGTTGTCGCTTCTTCTTTTTTAGTTATGGTTTTTTCTTCTTTGGTTACTGTTTCTTTTTCTTTAGCGGCTGGTTTCTTTAGCGCTTTCAGAGAAAGAGAAACGCGGTTATGACTAATGTCAATAATTTTAACTTTAGTTTTTTCTCCAACCTTGACTACTTCTGCTGGGTTTTTTACCAAACCCCAGTCTAATTCAGAAACATGAATGAGTCCTTCCAAGTGCTGAGGGCCAAAAGTGATAAAAGCTCCGAAATCTGCTAAGCCGCTAATTTCTCCTTCAACGATGTCCCCAACTTTGTATTGGTTGAGAGCTTCTTTAGTTTTCCCTAATTCTTCCAGTTTTTCAGAGAGAATAATCTTTTCCTCTTTTGGATTGATATCTAAAATCTTCACCCGGAGAATCTGACTGACTAATTCTTCTAGTTTGGAAAGAATTTTTGATTTATCAGCATTTTCGACGCGGGGAAAATGATCGGTGGATAGTTGGGAGGCGGGGATAAAGGCTGAAATATCATGAATTTTGGTGAGCAAGCCTCCTCGGTTAGCGCCAAAAATTTTCACTTCCAAAGTTTCCCCTTCTTCTTTAACATTTCTTAAATTGTCCCAGACTTTTTGGTAAATGGCTCGTTTAATAGAAATTTCCCGATAACCATCTTCGTTTTCAATGGAGATAATTTCCCCGGTGATCTTGCTTCCTATTTTAAGGCTTTTGAAAGCACTTTTCACTTCATAGAATTCCCTTCCGAAAATAATGCCGGTTCCCTGAGGGCCGAGATCGATAAAAACAGAAGAACGGCCAAAATTGATAATTTTCCCTTCAACCATGTCCCCTTTGGAAACAGGCCGGAGGATGCTTTGTTGATCCTTGATAGGATTGGTGGTTTTCATCATGGCTGTATGATAAAGCAGAAATTGATATTTAGCAAGTCTTTCCTATTTAATCAATGCCTGAACATTTTAGTCAACGCGTGAATATTTTAATCAACGCCTCAATATTACTGAAAGCTATTGACTTTTTTTCTAAACATATCATTATGGATTGAGGTCTAACCTCGATTTGAATCAAT
>CAYTGH010000023.1:0-6806 GCA_964437355.1 uncultured Candidatus Saccharibacteria bacterium
AAGTTATTATTCCCGATCCTAAAAACACAGAAAGATTAAAATCTAGAATTAAAAAAGGAGGATATCAAAATTTACACATTTTGTCTGATTTTGATAGAACCTTAACTTACGGAACCATTAACGGAGTTAAAACCTTCTCTATTATCTCTATGCTTAGGGACGGGAATCACTTGACGGAAGATTATGCAGAAAAAGCTCATGCCCTAGCTGAAAAATATCACCCCATAGAAATAGATTCAAAAATCCCAGCAGAAGAAAAGAAAAAGGCAATGCACGAATGGTGGAAAACACACAATGAATTATTAATTAAATCAGGATTATCAAAGCCAGATCTAGAAGACATTGTAAAAAACGGGCATATTAAGTTTAGAGAAGGGGTCGCCGAATTTTTAGATTTTTTGCATAAGCACAACATCCCTTTAGTAATTATTTCTGCCAGTGGTTGTGGAGATGCTATACAATTGTTTTTTCAAGAAATTGGGAAAGATTATTCGAATACATTTTACGTAACAAATCATTTTAATTGGGATAAGGACAATAAAGCTGTTTCAACGAAAGGGCCAATAATTCATTCTATGAATAAAGAGGAAACAATTTTAAAAGAGATCCCTGGGGTATATTCTGTAATCAAAAACAGAAAAAATGTTATCTTGCTGGGAGATAGCCTAGGAGACTTAGGAATGATACAAGGCTTTGATTATAAAACCTTGCTAAAAATTGGTTTTTTAAACTTTAGCGACAACGAGGGGAGAGATAAATACTGCGAAAATTTTAATATAATTTCGGAAGGAGATGGAAATTTCAACTTTATGAATAGCATCTTGCGGGATTTAGAATAATCCATCGCCTCTCCTTTTCCAATTTAGTGTATTTATGACTTTGTAGTTTTTTTGTTTTATGACATTACACGAAAGTCTTACTCTGAGGAGAATATAATAGAAATTAGCAATCAATTTCAAATCAACACCATGACAGACGAATTCATTGATATTTGTGATGAAAACAATAATCTTCTGGGAATCCAAAAGATGAGAAGTGAGGCCCATCGAGATAGCTTGTGGCACCGGGCTTCATATGTTTGGATATATAATTCTGAAGGAGAAATTCTTCTTCAATTAAGGGCTAAAGAAAAATTTCTTTATCCAAACCGATGGGCTGTTTCGGCGGCCGGTCACGTAGGTGTTAGTGAAACTCCAATAACGGCTGGATTAAGAGAGATAGAAGAAGAAATTGGATTGAAACTTCACAAAGAGGATTTAAATTTTTTCATAATTAAAAAACATCAAGAAATTTTTCGGGAGGTAAAAAATAATGAATTCCGCTATGTTTATTTTTTTAAGTTTGATGGAAATATCAACCAATTAAAGCTACAAGAAGAAGAAGTCCAAAAAGTGCAATTTTTCTCGGTTGATCAAATTAAAGAGGGATTGAAAACAGACCCCAATAGATATGTTCCTCATGGAGATTACTGGTTCGAAGTTTTTAATGAAGTTGAAAAGAAGCTTGCATCATAGAACCCGATAACGACCACTGAAATTATCTTATGGCTTCGTTTAAATTAACTGCATCGCCTAATTAGCCGTTTATCTGTTTACCACCATGTTGATTATCGTTTGTGGCCTACAA
Organism: uncultured Candidatus Saccharibacteria bacterium; assembly: GCA_964437355.1. Classification (GTDB taxonomy): domain Bacteria; phylum Patescibacteriota; class Minisyncoccia; order Minisyncoccales; family UBA1441; genus CAYTGH01. The sequence continues at coordinate 1,627 of CAYTGH010000023.1, forward strand.
GGAACCGGGAAGTCAACCGTTGCTAAAAAAATTACTGAAAAAATAAATTCTGTTTTATTGCGGACTGATGTTATCAGGAGAGAATTGGTTAAAAATCCTCAATATACTAAAGAAGAAATAGAAAAGACATACAATGAAATGTTTTCTAGAACACAAAAGTTCTTATCGGAAAACAAAAATGTTATTTTAGACGCCACCTTTGCCAAGCAAGAAAATAGATCTCGGGCAAAGGAAATAGCAAAGAAAGTTGATATAAATTTAAAAATCGTAGAAGTCATATGCGCCGAAGATATTATTAAAAAAAGAATTGGAAAACGACTTGGAGATGCAAGTCGAGCTCAATTCAAAAATTATCTGGAATACAAAAAAATATTTGAACCAATCAAAGGACAACACACCGTCATTGATAATTCTGGGACAATCGCCAAAACAAATGAACAATTAATATCAAAAATTTAATTTAGGCGCACTGAAGTTTGATGGAAATATTAAAAAATTAATCATAAAATGGACAAAGTAAAATTGAATTATATTGTTGATGCTTTAATGGCGGTTTCTTTTACCGTAGCAACTATGGCCGGACTAATCCTCTTCTTCTTTTTACCTAGCGGTTTAAAACAAGGAGGATCTCAGGAAGTATTGGGCATTGCCAAGCAAGGATGGATTCAAGTTCATAATTGGTCAGGAATCATTTTAATAGTTTTCGTATTAACGCACTTGACACTTCATTGGAGATGGATCGCGCTTTTAACTAAAAATATATTTAAGAAAAATAAATTGTAATCTATTGAGAAATTCAAAGCAAAAAAGAGAAACAACTGCCTATAATTGTAATAATTCAACCGCCGTGGTAATATATGATAGAAAAGAAATCATTTTGTTTTCTTAAAGAAATTAGTTTTAATTTTTTACTTATTCAAAAAACACCTGTTAACAATCAAATAAAAGCCGAACGATTAAGAGTGATAGACGAGGAAGGGAAATCCTTAGGGATTGTTACCATTCAAGAAGCTTTGGAAAAAGCAAAAATAGCACATCTTGATTTGGTTTTAGTTTCGGCTAAAACTAATCCACCTATTTCCAAAATCACTGATGCCGGAAAATATTTTTACCAGCAACACAAGAAATTCAAATCTAATAAAATGGGCGGGGACGTTAAAGTTATTAAAATTAAATTTAATACTTCTCCCCATGACCTTGAAGTAAAGTTAAAACACGCTAAGGCTTTTCTCGAAAAAAAACACCAAGTTCAAGTGGTTATGTCTTTGCGAGGAAGAGAAAATGCTTTGCGAACTCAAGCTCAAGAGAAATTGACGCACTTCATTGAAATGATCCAACAAGAAATATCCGTGAAGGTCCAGAATCAATCTCAATCCAAATCTCATCAATTAAAAGTAAGTTTATCAAGATAATGGCCGGAAAAGCTAAAACAAGAAAATCCATCAGCAAGCGATTCAAGATTACCAGAACTGGAAAAGTTCTTCGCCGTTTAAGCGGAATGGATCATCTTCGAACAAGAAAATCGAAAAGGACTAAAGCGAATCAAAAAAAATGGGTATTGGTTCCTGGTCCATTAGCTAAAAAAATTAAATCAAGCGCTAAATATTAATGACTAGAGTAAAGCGAGGAACTCTCGCACACAAAAGACGCAAAAATATTCTGCAAGCAGCCAAGGGTTTCCAATGGGGGCGAAAATCTAAATTCAAACTAGCTAAGGATGCTCTTCGTCATGCTTGGGTTCATGCTTATCGTGACCGACGTAGAAAAAAACGTGACTTTAGGCGACTTTGGCAAATTAAAATTAATGCCGCTAGCCGAAAAAACGGACTGTCGTATTCTCGTTTTATCCATCAATTAAAGGAAAAAGGTGTTGGACTAGACCGAAAAATTCTTGCTAATTTAGCTGAAAACTATCCCAATGTTTTCAAAAAAATAGTTGAAAAAGTAAAAGAATAAATCTTCTATTGAAAAACATTAATGTCTAGAGCTCAGGAATTCCTGAGCTTTTTGCAATAAAAGCCTCGTGTTTTTAAAGTTTAGCTGCTCTTGAGCTTCTTTATAAAGGAGCCACCGAAAATCAGTATGCTCAGAAGATAAAATCACTTTGTCGGTCATTGCTTCCCCTAAAAAGAAACAAACTAATTTAAATATTTTTTGGTTTCTTCGCTGGAAAATATAGCGAATCCATTTTTTAAATCCCGGCTGAATCCGAATATTCTTTAGCGCTGTTTCCTCGGCTAATTCCCGGGAGGCAGTTTCTTGTAGTGTTTCCCCTATTTCTATGTGCCCTTTAGAAAAACCCCAATACCCTAAACCGTCGCGCAATAAAAGATAATAAATCTTGCCTTGACGTTTTCGAACAATAATGATGCCTGAGGATTTTTCAACCTTCATGATTTGAAAGATATAAGGAAATTTCTGGCCAGGACTTGGTGTTTAAAATATCTTTTTTTTCCGCCCATCCTCTTCTAGCTTGAGCTAAACCAAATTCATTCCAGGCTAAATCCCGAGGGTGTTTGGCTCCCGAGCAAACAACCATTTTCACGCCCTTGTCCTTGGCTTGTCTAATCTTTTCATCAGCTAAATCTAAACGAGCAGGCTGGGAATTAATCTCCAAAAGCACGTGAGTTTGGTTAGCTTTTTTAAAAACCTTGTCCCAATCTAAGTCGCTTGGTTCTCTTTCATAAAATATCTGGTTAGATGGATGAGCCAAAAGACTAACAAAAGGATAGTCCATAGCCCGAAGGATTCGTTGAGTCATTTTCGGTCGGGGAAGTTGAAAAAATGATTGCACGCTAATAACAACTATATCTAGTTTTTCTAAAATTTTATCTTCAAAATCTAACTCTCCATTTTTCCGAATAGCAATTTCCAGTCCTTTAAGAATCTTAATACCCTTAATCCTACTATTTGCTTTATCGATAGCTTTCATCTGACGAATAATTTTCTTTCTTAACCGATCTTGATTTTCAGCTTTCAATCGATCAGTGATAGCTAAATAATGATATCCCTGTTTTTTAGCGGCTTGAGCCATCTCTTCAATACTCGCCTTGCCCTCTCCCCAGCGGCTACAAACGCGAAGATCTCCTCGAAGGTCTTGATAATTAATTAACCGGGGCAATTGATGTTTCAAAGATGCTTCAATTTCCCCGTGATTCGTCCTTATCTCCGGCGGAATCCAATCCATTCCTAAAGCACGATAGAATTTCTCCTCTGTCGTTCCGGCTAAAGACCGCGCTCCCTTAAAAACTCCATACTCATTCAGCTTCAGTCCCTGTTTCATTGCCAATTTCCGTAAAACAATATTATGCTGTTTAGACCCGGTGAAATATTGGAGAGCGGCCCCCCAACAATTCTTTTTAACAACCCGAAGATCGATATCAAAACCGGCCTTGAGACGAACTGAAGATTTAGTCAATCCTGTTCCCCAAACTTTCACCACTGAATCCAAAGAAGTAAATGCGGCCATAACCTTTTTGGGTTTATTGCTAGCCACCAGAATGTCAACATCTCCAATAGTCGCTTTTCTCCTTCGGATAGACCCCGCGAGGTTAATTTTTTGCACCTCTTTTAGTTCTTGTAATTTCTCTTTCACCTTTTGGGCCAAAGGAAGCATTTCTCCCAAGAGAAATCTTTGGTGCTGTTTCTGGAAAATAGCAATTTCTCGAAGGATATTTTTCTCGCTTAGGACACCAAAACCTGATAAATTTCTAATTTTGTGTTCGCGGGCGGATTTTATTAGATCAGCAATACTCTTTACTCCCAAGGATTGATATAATCTTTTTACAGTTTTGGGTCCAATGCCCTCAATTTGAGTAATTTGATAAAGATCAACGGGTAATTGTTTCCGCAGTTGATCATAGTACCTAACACGCCCTGTTTTTAAATATTCTTCGATTTTCCTAGCTAAACTTTTCCCAACTCCTGAAATTTCCTCTAATCCTTCCACCCCTTTTTCTTTATATATCTCTTGAATATCAACCGGCAAAATCTCTAAAGCGGCTGCTGCTTTTTGATAAGCCTGAGGCTTAAAAGCCACATTTTGAATAATTAAATATTGACTGATAGAAGAAAAAATTCTAGCTATCTTTTGATTTTCCATAAAGATAGAGATCTTGAACTTTTTTAAGTTTTTCTCGAGCTAAATTTCGCGTCAGCCAAAGAAAAATTACTCCTCCAAAAAAGCAGACGACAAGGCGTATTCCCCGCCAAAGCAAACTAAAGGTAAGGGCTAATCCCAGGCTTAGACCCAAAGCTTGAAACGCAAAACCCTCCATCATTTCCAAACTTCCCAAACTAGCCGGCAATAGCATTAGAGAGCCAAGAGTACTAAAGGCTTGGACAATTAACCCTCCGACCAACATCCAGTGTCCAGAAAGCAGGTAAACAAGAAAAAAAGACTGAAAGAAATAAAAAAGATAAGCCAGAGCCGTAAATCCTGTCGCTCGCCAAAAGTCGTGGCGGCGGCTATTAAAGAAACGAAGACCTTCCTGTTCATAATTTAAAACAGTTTTCATTTGCTCTGTCTCCAAAATCTGCTCCAATCCAATCAATCGAATAAGCCCGCCAATCAGACTGCGATGCTTGCTGGATTTTGTCAAAATGGAAAAGAAGAACAAGAAAATAGCAAAAAGAATAATAACCATCAATAGTCCTAATTTTTTAGACAACCGTCCTCCTAAGAAAAAGAAAGCGCCCAGTCCAATAGTAAGCACCATCACCAAAATTAAAAAATCTATTATCTCTTGAATAACAATAGAGACGATGCTCTTTTTCCAACTAATTTTCAACTTTTGATGCAAAAGGTAGGCTTTAAGCGCCTCACCTCCAATTAAGGAAATGGGTGTTAAATAACCCAAAGTAAAACCAACGGTATAAATTTTTAACAAATTTAAAAATGAAATTGAGTCTTTTTTCTTTCCCAAAATAGTTTTCCAACAGAGTGTCGTAAATATCATACTACTCGCCATTAACAAAAAGAGGATGAGTGCTTGCCACCAACGAATTATAGAAAGACTTTTCCAAACATCATCCCATTGCACTTCCCCGCTCATTAAGCTAAAAACGGCCAATCCTATGGCTAGGGTAATAAAAAAAATTAAAGCTTTTTTAATTTTCATATTTTATCTTCTTGATTTTCATAATTTCCGGAGGAATAACTTTGACTCTGACCTCCTCCC
>CAYTGH010000024.1:0-6744 GCA_964437355.1 uncultured Candidatus Saccharibacteria bacterium
TAGCTATTTTAGCTCAGCATCAATTTAAAAAATTAGCAAGATTTAATCAACATCGAAATCAAATCGCTCGGATTTACGCTCAAGGAATTACAAGCCCGAGAGTAATCAAGCCTACCGAAAGGCCAGGAAGGGTATATTTGAAGTATCCCTTAATTCTTAAAGGTAAAGATGAATTAGCCGATCCCGTTTTAGCTCAGCTCAGGCAGGAGCATATTATTCTTTACGATGGATGGCAGAATAGCCCCATTGTTCCCAGCGACACTAAATTAGAGAGAGTAGGCTACACTTTAGGAACATGCCCCGAGGCAGAAAAAATTAGTCAACGGTTAATTAACCTGCCTACCCATATTAATGTTTCAGAAAAACAGGCTAAGAAAATAGTTTTTTGGGTGCAAAAATTTATCACCAAGGCATGAATGAAGAAATCACTTATCGAGTTTTTGAACTAAATCAGAAGATCAAAGAAGTTTTAGAAAGCTCTTTTTCTCAAGCTGTTTGGGTCAGGGGAGAAATTACTGGATTTGATCGCCAATCAAAACATAAAAATATCTTTTTTCAGCTTCAGCAAAAAGATCAGATTCATAATCGATTATTAGCTACCGTTAATTGTCTCTTGCAGGAATCAATCAAACCACATCTTCGGGAACGACTTATTCAAGAAGGGGTTGTCAAACAGCTTAGAGAAGGCCTGGACGGTTTAGAAGTGCGATTAAAAGTTAGGGTGTCGGTTTATGCTCCTGGAGGAAGATATACTTTAATGGTTGAAGACATTGACCCCGCTTTTACTCTGGGACAATTAGAGCAAAACCGAAAGAGGATTATTGATGATTTAGAAAAGCGTTGTTTAATTAACAAAAATAAAGTCGAAACATTTCTCCCGGCTGTTATTCAAAGAATAGGGTTTATTACTAAAGAAGGAAGTCAGGCTTATTTTGACTTCTTAAAAAAACTAGAAAGTAGCCACTTATCTTTTTCTCTTCTTTTCTATCAAGCAGCCGTTCAGGGACGACAAGTAGAATCTAGTATTTTAAAAGCCCTTAATTATTTTGAGCACCATCCAGATAAAATAGATATTGTCGTTATTGTTCGTGGTGGAGGAGCAAGAAGTGATCTGAGTTGGTTTGACAATCAAAAAATTGCCGAAGCCATTGCCAATTTCCCCAAGCCGGTCCTCACGGGCATTGGCCACAAAACAGATACCAGCATCGCCGATTTAGTTGCTTATTGGGCCGCACCCACGCCGAGTTCTTTGGCTGACTTTATTACAGAGAGAAACGAAAATTATTTACAGGAGATAGGAAAATTAGCAAGAGAGATTAGTTTTTCTTGCTGGAACATTGCCCAGAGACACCAGCAAACAATTGCGAATCGGCAATTGTCAATTCAAACCAGTATCCACAAAGATTGCCAAAGGGCTTTCCAAAATCTTGAGTTTTTGCAAAAAGATATCTCCAGTCGTAGTTATCAATATCTAAAAGATCAAAAGGGGAACATTCTAGAAACCAGAGAAATAATCGCCGAGCTTGTTAAAAGGACTATAAGAAAAGCCAAAGAAACTATAGAAAAATACCGTGACAAAATTACCATTTTGGATCCTATCAATGTTATGAAAAGGGGCTTTAGCCTAACGACGGTAAATGGTAAAATAATCAAAGGGATACAGGGTTTAAACCCCGGAGAAATAATGTGGACGCATCTTTACCAGGGTAAAATTAAAAGTCGTATTGAAAATGTCAAAAAAAATAAAAAAACCAATAAAAAAGTCAAAGCAAATTAGTTACGAATTAGCCTTATCAAGATTGCAAGAAATCCTAGAGGGATTACAAGAAGAAAAAATTAATGTTGATGAACTATCAGAACAATTGCAAGAAGCTTATCAACTAGTGAGCCTCTGTCGCCAGAAAATCAAAAGTGTCGAAACAGAAATTCAAAAAATTGACAAGGAATTCAAAGACAAAGAATAGTCAAAAACGCCACTAGTAGAAGATTAGGGCTTGTTGGCTACAAGCTTGTTTTGAAATTAGAAATCAATTTAATGCTCATCAGAATTAAAGTGCAAGCTAAAGCAAAAAAGGACAACGTTATTCTCCAAACGAAGGATAAATTGCTAGTTCAAACTAAAGAACCGGCTAAACAGGGAAGGGCTAATCGAAGAGTTCATCTTTTATTAGCTAATTATTTTCATGTTTCCCCTAAAAAAGTAAAATTAATAAGAGGCGGGACCCAGCCCAATAAACTATTTGAAATTTATGGCGATTATCATCAGGAAGATTGAAAACAAAGAGGAATGGGAAAACTTTCTGCATCTCGTTCCTGAAAAGACATTTCTCCAATCGTGGGATTGGGGAGAATTTCAAAAAAGCACCGGCAAAAAAATTTGGCGGTTAGGTATTTTCAAAAACAACAAACTTCTGGGGGAAGGATTAATTATTAAGAATCCGATCATTAAACTTGGTCAATACCAAAGAAATTTTTTATTTTGCCCCCACGGACCAGTGGTCCTCGATAATGATTTAAATTTTCGACGCATTTTATTAAAAGCTTTTTTAAAAAAGTTAAACGTTTTAGCTAAAGAAGAAAAGGCTGTTTTTATTCGGCTGGCTCCTTTCTGGCCAGCCACCCCTAACGACCAACTCTTATGGCGATCATTAGGATTAAGAACAGCCCCGATGTTTATTCATCCTGAATTAACCTGGGAATTAAACCTGCAACAATCCGAAGAAGCCTTATTGCAGCAGATGAGAAAAACTACTCGCTATCTCATTAGAAAAAGCTTAAAGTGGCCCGGTTTAGAAGTGAAGCAGGGAACAAGTTCAGAAGATTTAAAATTCTTTTGGCAGCTATATCAGGAAACTGTCACTCGCCATCATTTTATTCCTTTCTCTAAACATTATTTAGAAAAGGAAATTTCATCTTTTCGCAATAGTCAAGAAATATCTATTTTTTCCGCTTTTGAAAGAAAAAAATTGTTGGCCTCGGCTATTGTTATTTTCTGGCAAGGTATCGCTTTTTATCACCACGGAGCTTCATCAAGTCAAAATACTAAAATTCCGGCAGCTTATTTTCTCCAATGGAAAATCATTCAAGAAGCTCAAAAAAGAAATTGTCAGCTTTATAATTTTTGGGGCATCGCTCCTTCCATTAGCTCACATCATCCCTGGGGCGGACTCACTCTTTTTAAGCAAGGATTTGGAGGGCAAGCCAAGCTTTATGTTAAAACACAAGACCGGCCATTGTCTTGGTATTATTGGCTAAATTGGCTAATCGAGAAAACAAGAAGAATGCTTAGAAAAGTATAAAATTATTAAATTATGAGGTATTATCTTCATTCTTCTAAGCGCTCTAAGAAAAAGAAATTCCGCGTTGGGATGATTTTGCTGGGAAGCATTTTTCTTCTGGGTGGCTTCTTGATGATTATTTATTTTTCGCCCATTTTCACATTTAGAAAAATCAAGGTTTCGGGACAACAGGACGTTTCGGTTACGGCGATAAAGTCTTTTGTTAAAGAAAATTTTAGTTATCAAAAAAGTCATAGTTTATTTTTAAGCCTTCAGCCACTAAAGAAAAATATACTTCACCGTTTCCCAGAAATTCAGACGATGGTCATCCATCGTCAACTGCCCCACACTTTATTAATTTCCTTGACGGAAAGAAAACCTTTTTTAGAAGCCCGGTTCAATAATCTAGGATTTTTAATCGACCAAAATGGTTTTGCCTTTAAGCAAATCCAGTTAAACCATTTAGATATTTCCCAATTAGAAATAAATACCAATAATTTTCAAAAACCAGAAGTGGGTCAGTTCTTTATTAGTCATGTTTTATGGGGAAAAATACAACCTATTCTAGAACACTTCTGGAAAGAGCAAGAAGCATTTCACTTTCAAGAAGCGCAATTGGTTTCTTCTAAGCGATTAAATGTTGTTCTTTCACCCGGTCCAGAAATATACTTTAATTTAGAGCAAGACCGCCCCTCATCTCTTTTAGAATTAGAGGCTCTTCGTCAGCAAAAAGATTTTTTCGACTTAAAATATATTGATTTAAGATTTTCAAAACGAGCTTTTATCCAATGAACCATCAAGAATCATTAGACTTGACAGTCATGAGGAATTATGGGGTATAATATTACAAATTGGAAGATTGAAACTATTGACTTATCTGTTATAATGGATAATTAGTTGTGAGAGAAGAAGAAAATAGATCGAATTATGGAAAAGGTGCAAAAGCAATTAAAGGAATGCGAGAAAGCAAAACAGGAATATCTTGAAGGCTGGAAACGCACAAAAGCAGATTTCATTAATTATAAGCATCGCGAAGACAAAATAATTGATGAACATGTAGCTCAATCGATTAAATCTCTTCTTTTAAAACTGCTGTTTATGGCAGATGATTTTCAAAGATTAGAAAAAGCCTTTGAGGACAAGAATGCAAGCATAGAAAATCTGCAAGGAGCATCCTCTCAAATTAAAAATCAAATAAATCAATTTTTGGCTGAGAATAAAATTATCAAGATCGAAACGAAAAATCAAGAATTCGATCCACGTTTCCATGAAGCAGTTGAATGCGTAAAAAGTTCACAGCCTAAAAATACAATTATCAAAGAAATCATGACGGGTTATCTGATAGATGGAAAATTATTACGACCCGCGAAAGTAAAATTAGCAAAGTAAGGTTCGAAAAAGATTCGAAAAAAATTAATTTTTAATGTGGCAAAACGAACTCAGTTATTCCAATGCAATAACAGAGAGCTGAGTTTATTTTCTTCATTGTATTTTCATAAAAAACCATGTCTAAAATTATAGGTATTGATTTAGGAACCACATTTTCCGCTATGGCTATTATTGAAGGGGGAGAGCCAAAGATTATTGAGAACAGAGAGGGGGCAAGAACAACCCCTTCTATTGTTGCGGCTGATAAAAAGAAAAATATACTGGTCGGTGTTTTAGCGCAACGCCAAATGATTACTAATCCCGAGAACACTGTTTTTGGTATCAAAAGAATCATCGGTCGAAAATTTTCTGATCCAGAAGTCCAAAAAGATAAAGAAATTTATTCTTTTAAGATTCAAGCATCTTCTGACGGAGGAGTAGAAATAAAAATGGGCGACCAATGGTATAAGTCTGTCCAAATCTCAGCGATGATTTTGAAAAAATTAAAAGCTGATGCTGAAGATAAACTAGGAGAAAAAATCGACGAAGCAATTATAACCTGCCCGGCTTATTTCAACGATGCGCAAAGACAGGAGACAAAAGCCGCTGGAGAAATTGCGGGATTCAAGGTAAAAAGGATTATTAACGAACCAACAGCGGCAGCCTTAGCCTATGGTCTTAACAAGCACAACGACCAACAAATTTTAGTTTATGATTTTGGAGGCGGAACTTTTGATGCTTCCGTTCTGGACATTAGCAAGGACACCATAGAAGTAAAGGCTACTGGCGGAGATACCCATTTAGGGGGCAATGATTTCGACCAGACAATTATTAATTGGATCATTAGCAAATTTAAAAATGAAACAGGCGTTAATCTAAGTAAGGATAGTTTGGCGTTACAAAGGATTAAAGACGCAGCTGAAAAGGCTAAAATTGAACTCTCAACAACCACTGAGACAGAAATCAACCTGCCATTCATCACTTCTACCGACGAGGGGCCTAAACATCTGCAATACACCTTGAGCCGTCCTGAATTAGAGAAGATGGTTGAAAAATACATTCAGAAATCCATTGAAATCACCAAACAGGTTATTAAAGATGCGAAATTCGAAATCAAAGACATAGACGAAATAGTTTTAGTTGGTGGCCAAATCCGTATGCCTCGTATTCAGGAAGAAATTAAAAAATTAATCGGCAAAGAACCTAATAAATCTATCAATCCCGATGAGGTTGTTTCTATTGGAGCGGCTATTCAAGGAGGAATTTTACAGGGAGAAATCAAGGATATCCTTTTGCTTGACGTTACGCCTCTTTCTTTGGGAATTGAAACTTTAGGTGGTGTCAATACATTACTTATTGAAAAAAATACCACCATCCCCACCAAGAAAAGTCAGGTATTTTCTACAGCCGCTAATAGCCAGACTTCGGTAGAAATTCACGTCCTTCAGGGTGAAAGACCGATGGCCACAGACAATAAAAGCTTAGGAAAATTCATTTTAGACGGCATTCCCAATGCTCCTAAGGGAATCCCTCAGATAGAAGTCACTTTTGATATTGATAGTAATGGTATTTTAAATGTTACCGCTAAAGATAAAGCAACCGGAAAAGAAAAAAATGTTAGGATTGAGAATTCGGCCAGCATTTCCAAAGAGGAAATTGAACGCTTGAAAAAAGAAGCCGAATTACATGCCGAAGAAGACAAAAAGAAAAGAGATTTAGCCGATCAAAAGAATCAGGCCAATATCTTGATTGACTCTGCTGAAAAGATGCTTAAAGACAACAAAGAGAAGATTAGCGAAGAAGACCAAAAAGAGGTCCTGAAGTTACTTGAGGAGTTGAAAGCCGCCGTCTTAAAAGACGATGCCGGGGTTATCAAAGATAAAAGAGAAAACCTTTCGCAAGTCATTCAGAAAATAGGAGCAAAATTATACGAAAAATCTTCCAACCAAGCTAAAGAAAATCCTTCAGAGAGCCAAGCTAAAAATGACGAAAAATCTTCCAACCAAGCTAAAGAAAATCCTTCAGAGAGCCAAGCTAAAAATGACGAAAAATCTTCCAACCAAGCTAAAGAAAATCCTTCAGAGAGCCAAGCTAAAAA
>CAYTGH010000025.1:0-3779 GCA_964437355.1 uncultured Candidatus Saccharibacteria bacterium
TTTAGTCGGGGCACCCGGATTCGAACCGGGATTGCACGCACCCCATGCGTGGATGCTAACCATTACACTATGCCCCGATGACCGATAATTAACGAGTTTTGTTGAGAGCTTTAATACATTTAGCGCAAGCTTTCACGCGTTTTCCATCTTCGAGGCGCACCCATTGAAGATTAGGCCGTTGGGCCGCTCGCTTGGTGGGATTATATTTCCCTCGCAGTTTGTTCCATTTCGTTGCGGGGTTGTAGCTTTTCCCACATATTTGGCAGAGTTGTTTCATAATGCTATAATATAACGCATTCTAAGATTGAAAGCAACTTTATTGTTTATGGGAGCAGATATATTTAGCTTAATTATTTTCTTGGCTATTTTTTTATTCTCGGTAGTTATTCATGAAGTAAGCCACGGCTTGATGGCTAATTATCTAGGTGATTCGACGGCGAAGGACAGTGGAAGATTAAGCCTTAATCCGTTGGTTCATCTTGATATTGTCGGCTCTTTGCTTGTCCCGGGTTTTCTCCTTCTCCTTAGCCGTTTTTCCGGAGTGGGCATTATTTTCGGTTGGGCAAAACCCGTGCCGGTGAATTTTAACCGGTTGCGAGACCAAAAGTACGGAGTAGCTAAAGTGTCTTTAGCCGGGCCGGCCGCTAATTTGTTCCTGGCTTTGTTTTTTGGATTATTAATCAGATTCGTTTTGAGTCATTGGGCTGGTTTAAATTTCGTTGATAATTTGACAGAAGTCTTTGGATTAATTGTCTGGGTCAATTTATTGTTAGCTATTTTTAATCTGTTGCCTATTCCTCCTTTAGATGGTTCTCATATTCTCTTAACTTTTTTACCCCAGGCCTGGAAGAAATACGGGATGCTTTTACAACGGTATAGCTTGATTTTACTATTAGTTTTTATCTTTTTTTTCTTCGATTTTCTCATTCCCATTATACAGTTTTGTTTTAAATTTATCGTCGGCCATTATTTTTTCTAGTTGACCCCGTTAGAAATTTTTTATGTGGTGTGTCTATGTTTTACAAAATAATAAGGGTAAGTGGTATATTGGCTCGACCAAAGATTTACGAAAAAGAATTTTAAGACATAATTTAGGTAAGAATAAATCAACAAAATATGGGATACCATGGAAAATTATTTATTATGAAGCTAACCCTAATCAAAAAGACGCCCGAGCGCGAGAAAAATATCTTAAATCAGGGATGGGTAGGAGATATTTGAAAAATAGATTAAAATTTTTTTTCGCCGAAAATTTCTAACGGGGTTGACATTTTTTTTAGTTTTGTTAATATTTTGCCATTATGCCTACAGTCCATCAACTAACAAAAAAAGGAAGAAAGAAGACTCAAGCCAGAGCCAAGAAAAAGGTTTTGTCTTTCGGCTTTAATCATTTGAAGAATAGACCGATTTATTATCCTTCTCCTTTTAAGAGAGGAACCTGCGTCAAGGTATTTACCGCAACGCCTAAAAAGCCTAATTCCGCTTTAAGAAAAGTAGCCCGGGTGCGTCTTTCCAATGGCAAAGAAATTACGGCCTATATCCCTGGGGAAGGGCACAATTTGGAAGAGCACGCTGCTGTTTTAGTAAGGGGAGGCAAAGTTAAAGATTTGCCCGGAGTCAGATACCATATTGTTCGGGGGACTCTTGATACGGAAGGAGTGAAAGGCAGAAAAAGAGGACGGTCCCGTTACGGAACGAAGAAAAACGAAATAGCGGCTAAATAATACAGTAATTGTATGAGAATAAGAATAAACAAATTTAGAAAACTAGAACCAGATCCTCTTTATCATAGCTTAAAGTTAGCTAAGTTTATTAACTATCTTATGTTGAGGGGTCAAAAGGAAACCGCTCGAAAGGTTGTTTATCAAGCTTTGGAGATTATCAAGAAAAAGACGGATGATCCGTTAAAAGTATTCGAAGAAGCGGTGAAGAATGTTTCTCCTCTTTTAGAGGTCAAATCTCGGCGGATTGGTGGAGCAACTTATCAAGTTCCTTACGAAGTTAAAAAAGATCGTCAAATGACTTTGGCGATGAAATGGATTATTCGAGCGGCTCGCTCAGTCAAGGGGCGACCAATTTCTAAAAAGCTAGCTCAGGAAATTGAAGCGGCTGCTCAAGGAGAAGGAAAAGCTGTTCAGAAAAAGGTTAATACGCACAAGATGGCCAAGGCTAATCAGGCTTTTGCTAGATTTGCTCGTTAAAGATATGACTAAAAATTCTGCTTTAGAGAAGACAAGGAATATTGGTTTAATTGCTCATATTGATGCGGGAAAGACGACGGTTTCTGAAAGAATCCTTTTTTATACCGGTCTTTCGCATAAGATTGGCGAAGTTCATGAAGGCGAGGCCATTATTGATTGGATGATTAAGGAACAAGTAAGATGAATTACGATTACTTCGGCTTCGACAACTTGTTTATGGAAGCCGATGGCGGAAGACAAAACTTACTGGATCAATTTAATTGATACCCCGGGCCATATTGATTTTACCGTTGAAGTTCAACGGTCTTTGCGTGTTTTAGACGGAGCGGTAATTATTTTTGACGGCGTGGCGGGCGTTGAGCCTCAATCAGAAACGGTCTGGCGCCAGGCGGATGAATATAATCTACCCCGCCTTTGTTTTATCAACAAATTAGATCGAACCGGAGCTGATTTCTGGGAAAGTTTGCGTTCTATTCAAGAAAAGCTTTCTCCAAAAGCTATCCCGATGCAGATTCCTATTGGTCGAGAGGAAAATTTTAAAGGTGTTATCGACCTTTTGACGATGAAGGTTTTTTCTTTTGAGGGAGATTTTGGAGAGAAGGTGACGGTTCAAGAAATTCCTTCTGATTTAGTGCCAGAAGCTCAAAAGAGAAGAGCGGAATTAGTAGAAAAAATAGCGGGAGAAGATGACCAGCTTTTAGAAAAATTTTTAGAAGAAAAAGAAATTACAGTTGAAGAGCTCCAGCAAGCTTTACGAAAAGCTGTTTTGGCTTATCGCCTGATTCCGGTTTTTGCGGGGTCGGCCTTGAAAAACAAAGGCGTTCAGCTTCTTTTGGATGCGGTTTGTTATTATTTACCTTCTCCTTTAGATCGTCCGCCGGTAGAAGGGATTAATCCCGCGACGGGAGAAGCTATTGTTCGTTCGGCTGACGAAGAAGGACCTTTCGCTGCTTTAGTTTTTAAAATTGCCTCTGATCCTTATGTTGGTTCTTTAGATTATTTCCGGGTTTATTCGGGGAAATTAGTTAAAGGCTCTTACGTTTTAAACACAAGGAGCGGTAAGAAAGAGAGAATCGGGAGGATAATGAAAGTTTTTGCAAACAAACGAGAAGAATTAGAGACGATAGCCGCTGGTCAGATTGGGGCAACGGTGGGGTTAAAAGACGTTAAGACCGGGGATACGATTTGCGATTTAGAACACCCCATTGTCTTAGAACAAATTAATTTTCCGGAAGCGGTTATTTCTATTCGTGTTGAGCCAAAAACCCAAGTTGACCAAGTTAAGTTAGATGATTCATTGAAAAAATTGTCGGATGAAGACCCTACTTTCAAAGTTAAGCAGGATCGCGAAACAGGAGAAACAATTATTTCGGGTATGGGAGAATTGCATTTAGAGATTATTGTTGACCGACTGAAAAGAGATTTTGGCTTGGAAGTCAATGTTGGTCGTCCGGAAGTTGCTTATCGTGAAACCATTACTCAAGAAATCGAGGCTCAAGGCAAGTATATTCATCAATCCGGTGGTCGCGGGCAGTACGGTGATGTTTGGTTAAAATTGACGCCGCTGGCTCGAGGAGA
>CAYTGH010000025.1:3789-6579 GCA_964437355.1 uncultured Candidatus Saccharibacteria bacterium
TGCCTATTTGCCTACTTATAGAGATAGTGGTGATCGAGGAGAAGGATTTGAATTCGTTGACCAGATTAAAGGAGGAGTTATCCCCCAAGAATTTATTCCGGCGGTTAAGAAAGGGGTGAAGGAAGCAATGGAAGAAGGAGTGGTGGCCAGTTATCCCGTTATTGATGTTCAGGCGACATTATATGACGGTTCTTTCCATGATGTTGATTCTTCAGAAGCAGCGTTTAAGATAGCGGCTGTCCGTGGCTTTCGCAAAGCAATGAATGCCGCAAAACCAGTTTTGCTAGAGCCGATTATGAGGGTTCAGGCGACAACACCGCCTGAATTTTTAGGAGATGTTATGGGAGATTTAAGTTCTCGCCGGGGGAGAATTTTGGAAAACGAAGATCGCAAGGGAGTAAAGGTTATTGAAGCGGAGGTTCCCTTGGCCGAGATGTTTGGCTACGCGACGGCTTTGCGTTCCTTGACTAAAGGGCGGGCAGGCTTTACGATGGAGTTTAAGAAGTATCAGCCGGTTCCCGAAAGCGTCAAGGAAAAAATTGTTAGCGGACGGACAACTTGACAAGTTGACTTTTCCATTATAATTTGTTAGTATTTTAAAAGTCATTATTGTTATTGAAGTAAATTAAATTTTTAATCTATGGCGAAAGAGAAATTCTTGAGAGGGAAACCTCATCTTAATATTGGTACTATTGGTCATGTTGACCACGGGAAAACTACTTTAGCGGCCGCAATACTGAAGGTTAGCCGTTTTCGAGGATTATTAGCTTCCGATAAGACAGTAGAACAAATTGATTGTGCTCCGGAAGAAAAAGAGCGAGGGGTAACGATTAATATTGCCCATACTGAATTTGAAACGGCAAAGCGTCATTATGCTTTAATCGACTGCCCGGGTCATGCTGATTATATTAAGAATATGATTACCGGAGCGGCTCAAATGGATGGTGCCATTCTAGTCGTCGCCGCGACCGATGGACCGATGCCTCAAACGAGAGAGCATGTTCTTTTAGCTCATCAAGTAGGCATCCCCAAAATAATTGTCTTTTTGAATAAGATCGATGAAGTTAAAGACGAAGAAATGTTGGAATTAGTAGAGTCAGAAATTAGAGATCTTTTAACGAAGTATAGCTACGAAGGTGATAAAGTTCCGATTATCAGAGGGTCAGCCTTGAAAGCCCTGGAAGCAAAAGCCTTAGACGATGAAGCCAATAAGCCCATTATTGAGCTTTTGGATACGATTGATGAATATATCCCCGAGCCAGTTCGCGAATTAGACAAACCTTTCCTAATGCCGATTGAAGATGTTTTTTCTATTGAGGGTCGAGGAACTGTTGCTACTGGTAAAATTGAAAGAGGGAAAGTTTTCCCGGGAGACGAAGTAGAACTTGTTGGATTGAAGCCGGTTCAAAAAACTGTTGCCGTGAGCTTGGAAATGTTTAACAAAACTTTAGACGAGGGATTAGCCGGAGATAATATAGGAATTCTTTTGCGAGGATTGAAAAAAGAAGAAGTTTGGCGAGGGCAGATTTTAGCTAAAGCAGGAACAGTAGCCCCGCATACGGAATTTGAGTGCGACGCTTATATCTTGACTAAGGAAGAAGGTGGCCGTCACACGCCGTTCTTTACAGGCTACAAGCCTCAATTCTTTATCCGCACAGCTGATGTTACGGGAGACGCTGCTTTGCCGGAAGGGACAGAAATGGTGATGCCGGGAGATACGATTAATCGTTTGAAAGTGAAATTAGTAACCCCGGTGGCTTTGGAAGAAAAACAAAAGTTTGCTATTCGAGAAGGCGGCCGAACAGTCGGGGCCGGAGTCGTGACCAAGATTACCCAATAAAGTATAAACATGGCTAAAAAAGCCAAAGTAGATCGCATCATTAGAATTCAGCTTAAGAGCTATGACCATAAGGTCATTGATAATAGTGCTAAAGAGATTCTGAAAGTTGTTGAGCGTTACGGAGCAGAGGTAAAAGGGCCCATTCCTTTACCTATTCGTATTCGAAAGTATTCCGTTAAAAGGTCTCCTTTTGTTCACGAAGACGCTCAAGAGCAATTTGAGATAAGAATCCATAAAAGACTAATTGATATTATCAATCCAGGTTCCCAGGTTATCGATGCTCTTCGCGATTTAAGTTTACCAGCCGGAGTACAGATCAAACTTGAAGCAAAGTAAATTGTTCAAGAGAGAAAAATGCTTAACCGGGCTTGGCCCGGTTTTCTATTGTTAACCATGATTAAATTTATTATTGGTAAAAAATTAGGAATGCATCAGATTTTTCGGGAAAACAAAGCCATCCCCGTGACTATTGTTGAGGCGGGACCTTGCTGGGTTGTTCGGAAAAAAGAGGAAGACAAAGATGGTTATCAAGCTATCCAAGTTGGCTTTCAGAAGAAAGGGGAGAAGTATCGATATCTTAGAGAGTTTCGCGTAGATCCCGAAGGATATAAAATCGGACAGGAAATTAAAGCTGATGTTTTTCAGGCTGGCGATCAAGTGAAAGCGCAAAGTATGTCGAAAGGAAAAGGTTTTCAGGGAGCGGTTAAGCGGTGGGGATTTTCCGGTCAAAATGCCAGTCATGGCGGTAAGGGTGATGTTCGTAAATTAGGATCTATCGGTTCTGGTTTTCCACAAAGAGTCAGACGGGGACGGAAGATGCCTGGTCAAATGGGATATTATCAAACAACGGTTCGTAATTTAGATATTGTTGAGGTTGATCCCGAGCACAATTTATTGATTATTAAGGGGCCTTTACCCGGAGTGAATGGGGCTTTGGTTAAAATTGAAAG
>CAYTGH010000026.1:0-6514 GCA_964437355.1 uncultured Candidatus Saccharibacteria bacterium
CTTTTAATGGGAAGATTTACCCCGTTTCTAAATGGTTTGATTCTGGTCTTCATCCCGTCAAACGCTTAAAGACTTTTAGAGGGTACCGTTTGGAAGGGACCCTAAATCATCCCCTGCTAGTTTTAGAAAAAGGCAGCCAAGGTCAGCCGGTTTTTAACTGGAAACAGCTATCTGAAGTACGGAAAGGAGAATTTGCCGTTATTGACAGAAACGATAAAGCTTTATGGCCATCGTCAGAGCCTTCCCTGAAAGAATTTTGTCCTGATATTAAAAATCAGAGAGCTAAGCTTTATTCGCTCCCTTCGAAAATGTCCCCGGCCCTGGCTTTTATCATGGGAGCCATAACGGCCGAGGGTTATATCTCGGCGAGCAAAAAGTCCAGCAAATGGAAAATAGGATTTTGCAATACGGATGCCGAGTTTATTAAAGAGTTTAAGGAAAAATTCAGGGAAGTATTTCCCGAAGTTCATATTTGCCAACAGGAAAGGAAGCCTTCAGGCTACGGAAAGAAAAATTATATTTCTTTAGAAATAGGTTCTCTCCAATTAAGCCAGTTCTTGCAGAACTTGGGCTTGAAAGCCGTTCGGGCCAGGCGGAAGAGCGTTCCCCATATTTTGTTTAGGGCGACCAAAGAATCGGTGGCGACTTTTCTAAGGGGTTTTGTTGAAGGCGACGGCTCAATATTTCTGCCCTCCAGCCGAGGAGGCCCCCGGATAGTTTTTATTTCCGCTAGCCAGCAACTTCTCCAAGAGATTCAATTGCTTTTATTGAGGTTTGGAATAGTAGTCTTTTTAAGAGAGGACCGATGTCGAGGGACTTGGATTTTATGGACGGGAGGAAGAAATAATCTCCAATTGTTTAAAGCTATTGGTTTTGTTTCTCAGAAAAAACAAAAGAGATTAGAGGATTATTGCCAAATAGACAAGGAAGACCACGCTATTTCTAAAACTGATTTTATCCCCTTTTTGTCGGATTTCCTGAGAGAAAAATACAGGAAGAAAGAAATAAAATGGGTTTTTAAAGAATGGCTGATTAAACATAACTTAGACCGCTATTCTAAATTAAAAAAATACTACCCTGTCCTTGAAAAATTTTTAGAGAAAGAAGATCTAAAACTAATTAAGAGTTTTTTAAATCAAAATTATCTTTTCGACAAAATTGTTTCCGTTCGGAAAAGCGGACGGGCTAAGGTTTATTCTCCCAAGGTTGAAAGTCAATGCCATTCCTTCGTGGCTAATGGGTTTGTCAACCATAATACGGAATCAAGACTTTCTCCGATTGGGGAGATTATGCTTCAAGATATTGATAAAGACACGGTGGACTTTATTCCCAATTATGACGGAACGCACCGAGAGCCGGTGGTTTTGCCCTCCCCTTTGCCTCAGCTTCTTTTGAACGGCACATTGGGCATTGCGGTTGGCATGGCGACTGATATTCCCCCGCATAACGCTCAAGAGCTGGGAGAAGCCTTAATTTATCTCGTTGATCATCCCCAAGCAACGACCATCGATCTTCTTCAGTTTGTGCAAGGGCCGGATTTCCCAACCCGGGGTATTATTTATGGAAAGGAAAATATTGTGGAGGCCTATTCCCAGGGCCGGGGCTCAGTTATTATTAGAGGAAAAGCGGAAGTTGTTGAGGAAAAAGGGAAATTAAGAATTATTATTAGCGAAATCCCCTATCGAGTAAATAAATCTAATCTCGTTCGCCGAATGGCAGAGCTTATTATTAATAAAAAACTCAAAGGGGTAAGAACTATTCGAGATGAATCTGACCGGGAAGGTATTCGGGTTGTTGTCGAGCTTTCTTCGGCTGTTAATCCGCAGAGAGTTTTGAATCAACTTTACAAATATACTGACCTGCAAACATCTTTCCACTTAAATATGGTGGCTCTGGTTAACGGAATTCAGCCAGAAACTCTTTCTCTAGTGGAAATGCTTAATTATTATCTTGAGCACCGCCAAGAGATTATTGTCCGCCGAACCAAATTTGAACTAGCTCGCTATCAGGCCCGGCGTCATATTCTTGATGGTTTGGTTATTGCTTTGGATAATATCGACGAGATCATCGCTACCATTAAAAAATCTAAAGACAAAGCCGATGCCCAGAAGAATTTAATTAAGAAATTCAAATTCAGCGTTCTGCAAGCTGATGCTATTTTAGAAATTAAGCTTCACCGCTTAGCCCGCTTAGAACGCCAGGCGATTGAGGACGAATTGAAACAAATCAAGCTCAGAATCAAAGAATTAAAGAAAATTCTATCTAGTTCTCTGGAGGTGCAGAAGGTTATGAAAAAGGAAATTCAAGAAGCGGTTAAGAAGTACGGAGACGCGAGAAAGACAAAAGTGATAAAGCACAATATTAAAGAATTAAGCCAGGAAGACCTTATCCCTCTCGAAGAATCTTTTATTGTCCTAACTTCTAGGGGCTACATTAAAAGAATGAAGCCAGAAAACTATCATTCTCAGCATAGAGGAGGCAAGGGTATTCTCGGGGTGAAAGTGATGGAGGGAGACGTGGTTACCCATCTAATAGCGGTTTCGACTCGTGATCGCCTTTTGCTTTTTACAAATCTAGGCAAAGTTTACGAACTGCCGGTTTATGAGATAGAAGAAGCAAGCCGAACCAGCCAAGGAAAGAATATTGCTAATTACCTGGCTTTGGATGCCGGAGAACAGGTCCTGGCTATTATTAATGAAAAAACCGATAGTCAGCGTCGTTACTTAATTATGGTTTCGGAAAAGGGGTTGATTAAGAAAACAGCGAAAGAGAAGTACCAACATATCCGCCAGAACGGATTAAGGGCTATAACGCTCAGACCGGGCGATGCTTTGAAAGCAGTTGCGGAAACAAGTGGAGAAGATATAATAGTTTTGGTTAGTAAAAAAGGCAAAACAATTGTTTTCCCAGAAAAAGGTGTTCGTTCAATGGGCCGAGTAGCTAAAGGGCTGAAGGGGTTTTCTCTAGGAACTGATGACCAGGTTATTAGCTTGGGGGTTGCTCCTAAGGGTCAGAAGAAAAATCTTTCTTTATTAGTCTTAAGCCAGAAAGGCTTTGCTAAAAAGACAGCTCTCGGAAAATACCGTTCTCAAAGGAGGGGAGGCAAAGGCATCTTAACCGCTAAATTAAATAAAAAGACCGGAAACTTAATTTTTGCCAAGCTTCTTAAGGCGGAAGAAGAATTGGTTATTATCTCGGCCAAGGGGCAAGTTATTAGACAAAAGACTTCTCGTCTTCCCCAATTAAGTCGTTCCACTTCGGGGGTCAAAGCAATGCGGCTCAAAGCGGGTGACCAAGTGGCGACGGCCGTTTGCCTGCCAGGTAAATAAATTATGGATAATCATTTTATTAATCCTGAAGAAATTTTAGATCAAGTTCAACTCCGGTCAGGAATGAAAGGAGCAGAATTTGGTTGTGGTTCAGGACATTGGGCCCTGGCTTTATCACGGCGTTTAAATAAAGGGTTGGTCTATGCTATTGATGTCCAGGCGGAATCTCTTTCCGCTTTAAGAGGGCAAGCGGAGAGAGCAATGATTTCCAACCTCAAGGTTCTCCAAAGAGACCTTACCGATTTCGAAGGATCGCAATTGCCGGGTCGCCT
Organism: uncultured Candidatus Saccharibacteria bacterium; assembly: GCA_964437355.1. GTDB lineage: Bacteria > Patescibacteriota > Minisyncoccia > Minisyncoccales > UBA1441 > CAYTGH01. Next base: position 3,602 of record CAYTGH010000026.1, read on the forward strand.
TCTAGAGGTTGTTCTTATTCCTAATCTTTTATTCCAGATTGAAGAGAAAGAGCAGGTTCTGAAAGAAGCAAAAAGAATTTTGAAACCAAATGGTTTTTTGATTATTGTCGATTGGCTAAAAAAAGCCAGGCTGACAGATACTCAGCCCTATGTTACGGCTTTCCAAGTCAAGCAAATGACCCACAAATTAGGATTCACTTTTTTGAAAGAATTATCCGCTGGTCAAAGCCATTACGCTCTAGTTTTTAAAAAAGAAAATGAATAAAGGAAAACTTATTTTAATTGTCATCACGGGATTAATATTAGTCAGCTTTAGTCAGCCGTTGATTGCTAATGCGGATAGTCCAGATTTTTCTCTTAATGTTCAACCGCCGACACATTGGCATAGTTTAATGGAGCTGGCGGCTTATATGGTTAATATTTTAGTTTGGCTGGCTTTTGCGGCCTTAACATTTGCTATTCTTTACGCCGGTTTTTCATTTGTTACTTCCGGGGGAAAGCCAGAAAAAGTTAAGAAAGCGAGAGACGCTATTGTTATGTCGCTGGTGGGATTGTTGATTATCTTGTTTAGTAAGTTGATTATTGCTATAATCAAAGGAGTGTTTAGTGGATCTGTTTAATAAAGGTCGTCAAGTTTTTAATTTTGTTTTTATGGCTAAAAAAATTATTGCTATCTTGGGCATTATTAGTATTTCCTTTGTCTTGATTACTCCGTTTCTCATAGCGAAAGCGGATAATATTACACCCGGAAGTATCCCGGAAAGTTGTACCATCCGAAGAACATTTACAGCCGGAGGGCAAGCATTTAATAAGGGAGATGTAATTGCTGCCGAGAATGCTGGGATCAGCGGAGCAATTGAAAGAGAAGATTGGGGAGTAGTTTGTCTCTTGAATACGATCTACTTCGTTACCGACTGGGTTTTTTATATTCTGATGCTAGCGGTGATGGTAGTTATTCTGATGGGAGGATTTATGTTCCTGACAGCTGGAGGAAGTTCGGAGAAAGTAACCAAGGCTGGAAAATTAATTGGTTTTGCTATCGTTGGCCTGCTGATCGGTTTGTTGGCAAAGATTATCCCGACGATTGTTAAATACATGTCCGGTGTTGGTGGCGGATCATCTGGCGGCGGAGGCGGCCCGCAAGTTCCCTATTGAGTCCTGCGTTTAAGAGAGCGGGTGTAGCCGAATTGGTATAGGCGCAGGATTTAGGATCCTGTGGGAAACCACTGAGAGTTCGAGTCTCTCCACCCGCACTTGAAAACAAAACAAAACCCTAGCTTTGGCTAGGGCTTTGTTGTTATTACGGTTGTGTGTTGCTTTAACTAATTTTTATCTTTACCCTAGTTTCGACTAGGGTTTTCAATCAATTACTCACTTTCGGAGGTTCAACCTCCGAAAGTAAAATGGGCTATTGCTTTAACTAATTTTTATCTTTTTAGCTGACGTTTTAGAAATCTTAGGAATCTTAATGGTTAAGATTCCTTTTTCTAAAGCGGCTTTAATACGGTCAGTGTCAATATTATCCGGAAGAGTTATTTGACGGGAGAATTTTCCCCAGTAGCATTCTTGGTAAATATATTTGCTATCTTTGTCTATTTCTGGCCGAGGTCGATTTCCTTGAATATGTAAGAGATCATTATCAATGGAAATATCAAAATCCTTGTCCTCAAGGCCGGCAATAGGAGATTGAATAATAAAATACCTTGGGGTCTGGAAAACATCAATAACGAGTTTTCCTTCTTCGGCCTGATTGAGCCAAGATTTTGAAGAATTCTTATTGTTTTTTTTCATAATTCTTGAGTTAATTTATTTTTGGGGAATAATAAATTTCATCTTCTTTAGTTTTTTAAAACTAAAAATGTGCAGCAGGATTAATCCAAGAGGCAAGACACTAAAGAGTCCTAGAATTAAATAAGAATGTGCCCAAAATTCATTACCCAGGGTTATTATAAAACCGTTATAGAAAGCATGCAAGGCAATAGCCAAAATGAAGCCTAGCCAAGAAAAAGTTTTTCTTTTTTGAGGATTGAAATAATTTCGAGCCAGAAAGTAACCCATGATGCCAGAGCTTAGGGTGTGGACAAAGATAGCGGTTGCAAATCTCAAAGTGGTTACGCTTACTAAGCTGCTCAGGGAAGTCAACTGGGGACTCAAGAGAAAGAGTAAATTTTCTAAAGCCGCAAATCCTAAAGCAGAGATAACCATATAGAGCATTAAATCTACTGGTTCGTCTAATTCTAACGAACGGTAAACTATCCACCGAATGACTAAATATTTAGCCGTCTCTTCAATTAAGACAGCTCCTAAGAGAATGGTGATTTGATTCTGACTGATGGCTCCCAGGCCAATTTCAAACAACATGGCCGGGACAACCGCTAGACATCCGTAAAGAAAAATTTTTGTAATCATCCAGTTAGGTTCCGGATGAGCGTCTTTTCTTAAATAGAACATAAGCCAAATCAAACTCGGAACAATAGCGAGAACAAAAAGGATGATAAAAGAAATCATTTCTTTTTTGGCTTAATTGGCCATTCTTCAATTAGCATAAATGGTTTTTTCTCTTGATAGGGAAGGCGCTGGTAGATTTCCTCAGTGAGAAAGGGCATTAAAGGGTGAAGAAGCTTCAAGAGAGTTAAGAAAACAAAAAGCAGGGTTTGGATAACAGCTTGCTTGTCTTCTTGATTGCCTTCCTTGATTATTTTTTTGGCTTCTTCTAAATACTGGTCGCAAAATGTATGCCAGAAGAAATCGTAAAGAAGGTGAGTCGTTTCATTGAAATTGAATTGCTCCAAATTCTGATCTACTTTTTGAGCGAGATTTTCCACCTGTTGGACAATCTTTACCTCCCGGTCTATCTTGTGGAGGCTGATTTGCTTGAAGCCAGCTTGTTCAATCTGCTGGAGAATGAATCTG
>CAYTGH010000027.1:0-6017 GCA_964437355.1 uncultured Candidatus Saccharibacteria bacterium
CCTATCTTCTGAAAGACAATAATGAATCCTCGATCGTAATCAAACTCACCTATGGGGATGTCTCATTCCTCTTCACTGGTGATGCCTACGGATCCGCTGAGCAACTAATGCAGGATCGTTACGGATGGCGTCTACGGTCCACCATCCTGAAAGCAGGACACCACGGATCAAAACATTCCAGTTCCGAAGGATTTTTAAGGAAAGTTCACCCTGAGGTAGCGATATTTAGCTGCGGAAAAAACAATAACTACGGACACCCGCATTCCGAGGTAATCGAAAGATTAAAAAAAGTCGGCGCGAAGATGTACCGAACCGACAAACAGGGAACAATCACCATCACCACCGATGGAAAGAATTACCAGGTAAAGACCGAGAAATAAAAACTGATCATCACGAAATCCAGGTCTATGCTGTAGCCGCGGTCGTCGACCGCGGAATCCGGACCGGTTATTTTTTTGGAGAAAAAATAAGAATTGAAAAAGACAGCGAAAAATAAAATTGAAGAGGTCATCGGAATTGTAATCATTGTGATTATCGTGATCTTCGTCGGACGGTATTTCCTCTCCGATGTAAAGGAGTACCAAAAGATAGAGAAGCAGATATTCCAGAAGCTCAAGATCACGGAGATCACGGAGAAAGTAGTCGAGACCATTAGTTTTGAAGATGATAGGGACATGGATGAGTACCAGCGGAAGAGGGAAGCATGGCTTGAATCCATGAAGCGTCCTGACTTCGGAATCAAAGTCCCGTTCCAAACAAAAGTGGAGTCGAAATACGAAGTCAGACCGCTAATGGATAAGGAATACTATCCTGCACTGAAAAGGGAGATAAAGAAATCCAAAGAATCAATCTATGTGGCGATGTTTGTGATAGGAATGGGAAAAAGTGCCAGCAATCCTGTTAATGTTCTCTTAAACGAACTGATCGCGGCTAAGAAGAGAGGGGTTAATGTTAAAGTTGTGGTCGAGAATCCGACTTGGTCTGGAAGCTCGCTTTACAAGAAGAATGAGGAAGCAATTCTTTACTTAAAAAAAGGTGGAGTGGATGCAAGATTTGACTCGCCGGATAAGGAGGTTCACGACAAGTTTATTCTGATCGATGGAGATACGTTGTTTGTCGGGAATCACAATTGGTCAAAATCGTCTATGACCACCAACCGGGAACTCTCGGTGATGGTAAAATCTAAGCCTGATAATCCGGAGTTTTTGAAACATTTCAGCCGGATTAAACTGGCAAGAATGGAAGAGACAAGAGAAGGAAAAATAGAGTTGATTAAGGAGATGTATCAGAAGTTATTGAGTAGGGGAATGGAGGGCTGAACGAGAGAAGAACAATAATTAGCGCCTCTTGTTTGCCGGTTTCTGCTTATTTAGTCCTGTGGGAGAGGCTTGTAATACCAATTACAGTGATTGCATCAACATATAAAAAATCAAGAATAATATCTATCGGAGTGTTTATTCTCGCGCTTATTTTAAACGGGTCTTTTATTATTCCTTTCTCCTGCGCTGACATCATCACGCTGAAAGACGGCAGTACCTACGAAGGAATAATCGGAGCTGAAGACAGCAAGACTATTCTCCTCGCTGTCCCAGGCCAGATGCCTCTGAAGATTCAAAAGTCCACTATTAAGTCGATTGAGAAAAAGAGGCCTGAAATTGGAATTAGCGGAAGTTGTTCTAACGAGGTAGATGATCTGAAATTCCTTAGTTGCGGTGATTATTATAAGGAACTCAAGAGAGTTCTTCCGGCCGCAAAGAAATCCATCCAGGTAATGATGTTTTTCATTCATTACGAGGGGAAGCCAGGTTACCCGGCTAATGAACTGGTCAATCTCCTGGTTGATGCGCAGAAGAGGGGAGTGAATGTTGAAGTGCTATTGGAGTCGTCATCGACGGAGGAGAATATTACCGAAGCTAATCGACGGGCAGCGAAGTTTCTTGATAAAAATGGGGTCGACGTAAAAATTTATCCATACTATCCGATCATGCACGTAAAACTAATAATCATCGATAAATACATCTCAATTGTGGGGAGCCACAACTGGACCCTGGCTTCGACTCGCTCCAATGTTGAGAGCTCAGTCCTGATCGAATCGGAAAAGGTAGCGAGTCAATATGAGAAATATTTTAGAAAAAGCTTTAAGCGGGCTTTTTTGTACCAAGAAGTGGATAAATAGAAGTTAGAAAAAGTTTATGTAAAGCTAGAAATACGCGCCGAAAGGAGGCATCAATGAGAGAAGACAAGGGTCACCCGAAGGGATGGAATCTTAAACTGATTGTTTTTGTCCTGATGGTTACAATGTATAGCCAAATAACCGGATCTGTTTGGGCTCAATCATATAAGAATGCTACGGTCGTAGTTGATATTAGTTGTGGTGATACTTACAAGTACGGAGATATGATAACAGTTAAAGTACAGGTTGAAAATGCCGATGATTATGAGGCATATGGCGAGGGTACTTTTATAGCCATAATGAAATCATACACGATTGAGGCAGGAGCACTGGGAGTAATGTGGCATTGGACTTATAAGAGCGGATATAAAAAGTATTTTGAAGCTGCTTTTGATGAGTTTGGGAAAACGATAACTGCGGAACCTCCTAAGCAATGTGAAGAATTGTTGAAAGTTTATTATTTACGAGAAGAATTTAACGCTTTAAAAGATCAAAATGAAACTGATCTTCAAGCGGCTAAAGATGCCGAGTCGGTTGGGATCATTGAACTCGGGAAGTGGGTGATAGCCGACGGCGCAGCAGGAGCTGCTTATGTTCTTGAACTACAATTTTTAAGCCATACTGCAACTGTTGTAGAAGCGGCCGAAAAAATTTGTTACACTGCTGCATCAAAGGTGGAAAGACTTCAGGGTGAAATAACCAGTATCCAAGAAGATTTAATAAACTTTGAGAATGAAAAGTATGGATATGTCTTAGACCTTGATGACGCAAAATCAAATGACCCAGTTGATGAAGTTGAAATAGCTCAATTAGAGGCGAAAATCACTCGAACTCAGCATGAAATAGATACTAGAAAAGAGATACAAGATGAATTTATCAATGATTTGTGGTGGGCAAATTTAAAAAAGACTACAGCTGATATCATCTTATCGGCAGCAATTGAAGTTCATAAAGCAAAAGAAGCTGTAGTAGCTATAACTAAAGAACTATGGGATAAAGCTCATGCAAACCTTGATGCAGCCGCCGGTCGTCTGGAAAAATATCAATTTGCAATACAGGTTGCTGAAAAAGTTCTATTTGAAACAAATAATAAGCTCAAAGGATTAGAGAAAGAACTGGATAATTTATTTAAATGGTTTATTGACCTAGGATTAGATCCCATAGAAGTGTGTGGTTTTAATAATTAAATAACACGTTGAATTTATATTCAAATTTAAATTAAAGAGAGGTATTATGAAAGCTATTTGTATTTGCACAATTAGCATGATTGTGACAGGTGTTACGTTTTTTTTCTATCCTTCATTTTCATTGTCTGATGGAGGACCGCTTAAAATTTACAAGGAGAATTTATCAAACATTGACCCAAGCATTAGGGCAGAGGCTGCTTTAGCTATAGGCAAAATGGGATCTGATGCCAGAGAAGCTGTTCCTATATTGATTACTGCACTGGACGATAAAGATATTAAAGATAAAGAAAATGTTATTAAAGCACTGGGTAATATTGGCCCAGAAGCGCAGGCTGCTGTTCCTGCTCTTATAGAAATGTTAGGGGATAAGGAAGAAGTCATTTCTTCAAACGCTTGTTTAGCTATTAACAAAATAGGAATACAAAACGAGGCGTCGGCAACTGCTTTGGCTAAGGCTTTACAGAGTGAAGATCCGGTAATACAAACAATGGTTGTTGGTATTTTTTTAGGAACCAAAATTAATCCAAGAGTAACAAGCTCTCTTTACGAGAAAGCGTTAAAAGCGGTTGACCCTCTTGTTCGTAGAACAGCAGTCATGAAGTTAGCGGAGAGCGGTGTTAAAGACTTTATCCCTGATATAGAAAAAGCGCTCAATGATAGCAATCCCGATGTTCGTGAAGCCGCGGTTTTTGCGTTGGCAGGTGTTGCTGGGAAAGATGAAACAGCGATTATTTCACTTGCAAAATCACTGTGTGATCCCAGTGAAAAAGTACGTTCGGCTGCCTTTATAGCTCTATTGCCCCTGGGGACAAAAGCAAAAGTAGCTGTCCCTACCTTAAAAGAGATACTGGAGAGTAAAAGTTGTGCGAATAAAAAATCGGCTTTTTTAATTTTGCTTAATGTAGATCGTAAAATTAAGCTGCCTTTATCTACCCTTATGAATCTATTGGAAGGTTATGATCCGGATACAATTAAATTAGCGATTTCAATGATAGGACGGTTAAAAGACAAGGCTGCCCCGGCCGTTCCGAAATTAGCTGAGTTGGTGAATAGTGACGATTCAGAAATAAGTGCTGCTGCGGCTAAGGCATTACAGTCCATTGGTTCAGCGGCACAAACTGAGATCCCGGTATTGAAGGGAGCGTTAAAAGACAACGATCCACAAATAAGGATAAACGCAGCCTTAGCATTGAAAGAAATAAGCCCTGAATCAACGGAAATTATACCAGTTCTAATTGAAGCTCTTAAAAGCGATCAAATTGAAGTTCGGCTTTTAGCGGCAGAAGCCTTGGCTTCATTTGGGCCGGAAGCAAAAAATGCGGTTGTAGCATTAATTGATAATTTAAATGCCAAAAATATTCTACTTCGCAAGCAAGTTTCCCTAACTTTGGTAAAAATAGGTCCACAAACGACGGATGTGATACCTGACCTCATAAAAGCCTTAGACAATCCGGAGCCTATGGTTCGTCAGAATGTTTCTATTTTATTAGGTGATTTCGGCCCGGTTGCTGGTCAAGCAGTGAATGCTTTATGTCATCTTTTAAAAGACAAAAATGAACGTGTTCGTAGACTAGCTGCGAGATCATTGGGGAAAATTGGGATTCAGGCGCAAGTAGTTGTCCCGACGTTAATAAATGCTCTAAATGATAAGGATGAGAAGGTCCGAGGATCCGCTATCGATGCCTTAGCTCAGTTCGGGTCCAGGGCTGAAGAAGCCATTCCACTGCTAATAAAAACTCTTCATGTTCAAGATCTTCGCAATAAGGCTGCTGATGCATTAAGTGAAATTGGGGCAGCAGCCGTACCTGCTCTTTCTGGAGAACTCAACAACAAGAATTCGGAAGTCAGACAATTATCTGCTAGAGCATTGGGGAAAATTGGGTTGCAAGCCAAAGAGGCCGTACCGAAACTCACCGAGTTACTTAATGATCGTAATCAATCAGTTGTCCTGATGTCATATTATGCTTTAGCTGAAATAACAACAAACTATGACAAATATTTACCATTAATTATTAAGGGCCTGAGTGATCATAATAGCATGGTTCAACGGGAGGCAGCTATTGCTCTTGGTCTTATTGGGCATAAAGCTACTCCTGCAATTTTGGAGTTAATAAATGCTTTGAATAATCAAAACTCCCAAGTTCGATTTCAGGCTACATGGGCTTTAGGAGAGATTCGGAATGAAGTAAATATAGTTGTTCCTGCACTTATGTTAAAATTACAAGATAATGATTATCTTGTTCGTTGGATGGCCACAAAATCTTTGGGTGCATTTGGGCCAGCAGCAAAAGTAGCTATACCAAATTTGAAGCAAGCTACAGAAGATAATTCTAAAATGGTTTGCAAGGGAGCAAAAAAAGCAATAAACCAAATAACGCAGCAATGATTTTATATAGTCTAATGGAGCAGAGAGTGTTTCCACTAGGGATAACGAAGATAGCTGTATCGAAATGAGGCATATTCATTCGGGAATGGATGAAGAAAAAGCGGCTCCTTCCGGAGTCGCTCTTTCCTTGCCCTTCGCTCCAGGAGACTCTAAAGGAAAAATCGAAAAATAAAAGAATCGCTTCAGGATCAGTCTCTAAATAATGCCGTGAAGACCGGGTATTCCCTGGCCTTCACGGTTTTTATTTGCTATCCTTCCTCTTTTCTGCTCT
>CAYTGH010000028.1:0-5817 GCA_964437355.1 uncultured Candidatus Saccharibacteria bacterium
TTTTTTAATTTTTCCGACGTAAGGCTTAAATCCAATAACTCGAGTATAAATGATCCCTTCGCCCTTAGTGTCTATGACAAATTCATTTCGATAGCCGAGCAATCCCCGGGTGGGAATCTCAAAAATAATTTTAATGTTATCATTCTTGGGGGTCATCTCTAACATATTTCCATGGCGGCTAGAAAGTTTTTGAATAACGGTGCCGGTCATATCTTTGGGAACGAGAATAGTGACTTCTTCAAATGGTTCCTGCTTGATACCGTTTTCTTCTTTGATAATGACTCTTGGTTGTGATATTTGCATTTCATAACCTTCGCGTCGCATATTTTCAAGTAAAATAGCAATATGCATCTCGCCCCGGCCGTAAATTTTATAGTGGTCTATGGCCGAAAAGTTAATTTTTAAACCGACATTAACCTCCAATTCCTTTTCTAATCTTTCTTTAAGTTGCCGATTAGTGACATATTCTCCATCTCTCCCGGCAAAGGGAGAATTGTTAACAAATAAGTTAAGCGAGATGGTCGGTTCGTCAATATTAATGGCGGGCAAAGCTTTCTGTTGATCATTTAAGCAAATAGTTTCTCCGATAAAGACATTAGGAAGACCGGCAATCATTATAATATCACCAGCTTTGGCTTCTTCGATTTTTTTTCTTTTTAGGCCTTCAAAAGTAAAAAGCTCCGTAATTTTACCTTCTCTAGTTTTGCCTTCGGCATCCTTAATGACAACCTGTTCGCCGTTATGAACTAATCCTTCGTAAATTCTTCCAATAGCTAATCGTCCGAGAAAATTATCGTAAGCAAGGTTGAATGGTTGAATGCGTAAAAGCTTGTGTTGTGCTTCTTCGGTTGAGGCAACGGAAACTTCCTTCAAAATAACATCCAATAGGGGAGTTAAATCTTTAGACGGATTGTCTAGGTTGGTCTTAGCAATACCATCTCGAGCGATAGTATAGATAGTGGTAAAATCAAGCTGTTCGTCATTGGCTCCCAAGTCAAGGAAAAGTTCATAAACCATTTCTTGGACAATGTCAGGTCTGGCGGCTGGCTTGTCTATTTTATTCAAGACGACAATGGGCTTGATTCCCAGCTCTAATGATTTTTTTAAAACAAATTTTGTTTGAGGCATCGGACCTTCTTGAGCATCGACAACCAAGAGAACAGAGTCTATAGAACGCAAAACACGCTCGACTTCTGAACCAAAGTCGGCGTGGCCTGGCGTATCCACAATGTTTATTTTTGTATCCCGGTAATAGATAGAGGTATTTTTTGAATAAATAGTTATGCCTCTTTCTTGTTCAAGGGCATCGCTGTCCATGCTGTCTCCGACTTCGGACATCCCTGTTTGTTGCATTAAAGCATCCGTTAGGGCTGTTTTACCGTGGTCAACATGAGCGATAATAGCAATGTTACGTATTTCCATAAAAATTAAAAACCGCCTTTCGTAAAGCGGGTAAGAGATTTAAAAGTTGATTCAATCCTCAATACTTTTTTATTATACTGTAAAATTTTTCAGAGGTCAATAACGTAGGGCTTGACAAGATATTATTATGAATATATACTCATAACAGATAGTTTTATATAAAGGCTAAGCTATCTGATAATAATTAATGACGATAAAAAATTATGCCAATGTTTAATGGAACAGGTCCTAGAGGTTTAGGTGCCGGTACCGGTCGAGGGTTAGGCCCTTGTGGTGCTGGAATGCGTCAAGGAAATAATAGAGGATACAGATTTGGAAGAGGACTAGGCTGGAGAAGGGCCGGGGGCTATGGAGCACCTCAACCATATCAGCCTTCAATGACTCAAGAAGGAGAGAAAGAAATGCTAGAGAATGAAGCAACTGATTTAGAAAGAGAGCTTAAAGCTATTCAAGAACGTTTGAAGGACATCAAAAAATAAAAGTGAAATGGTATTGAACCTATAAAGATAGTTATCAATTCAATTAGAAAAAGCCTCACCGATAATACCAGTGAGGTTTTTGCTAGAGGCCCTGGTTTCTGTTATAATAAAACATAGGTAACGAAGTCTAAACAATAAAGATTTAATATGTCTCAATATTATACTGCTCACCGCGCTAGTGGGCTGTATGATCCTAAATCTAAAGAACCCTTTAAAATCAGTCGTTCCAAGATTGATTTATTTTTGGAGTGTCCCCGGTGTTTCTACCTGGATAGGCGCTTGGGAGTAAAGAGACCCCCTGGATATCCCTTTACTCTGAACAACGCTGTCGATAAACTTTTAAAACTGGAATTTGATATTCATCGGGCTGAGGGGACACAGCATCCATTAATAGAAAAATATGGCATTGACGCTCGACCGGTAGCCCATGAAAGTCTAAATATCTGGAGAGAAAATTTTAAGGGAGTCCGGTTTTTGCATAAACCAACCAATTTATTGATTACGGGAGCTATTGATGATCTCTGGAAAAATTCCAAGGGAGAATATATCGTGGTTGATTATAAGGCGACGAGTAAGAATGAAGAAATCATTGCTCTGGATAAAGATTGGCAGGATGGATACAAGCGACAAATGGAAGTTTATCAATGGTTACTGCGACAAAATGGATACAAGGTATCTAATACTGGCTATTTTGTATATTGCAACGGTAAGACTGATAAAAAGGCTTTTGATGCCAAGCTGGAGTTTGATATTACCTTGATAGCTTATGAGGGCAATGATAGCTGGGTGGATCCGACCATTAAAGACATTTATCAATGCCTGCAAAGCGATTCTTTACCCGAATCAGGGAAAGATTGTGATTATTGTGCTTATAAAGAAGCGGTTAAAAATGTGGAAGCAGATGTTAAATCTTCAAAAGGTTTAATATAAATTTTGTTAAAGGTCGTAAAATTAAGAAAAAACATAAAAATGAAAATTTATAAATGGGCTAACGAAAGAATTAAGCAATTCATCTGGGTAGACATAAAACTTGTTACCTTCGCGGGTATTTTTCTCGGTTTAATTCTAGCGAAATTAGTACCGGCTATACTTGGAATTAATGTATGGTGGTTTGTTTTATTGGCCGTATTGTGTATTTTAAGACCTTATTACGTGATTTTTTCTAAGAAGTCGAAGTAATCAATTCATTAATTGTTTTATTATGGACAATAAAGACTTGAATAATTTAAGAGAGGACTTAGTTGGAGAATTACAAGCGATTAATCAATATCAAGAGCATATTGATGAAACTGATAATGAAGATATTAAGCATGTTTCGAGTCATATTCGAGATGATGAAAAAGAGCATGTGGCGGAGTTGATAAAACTGATTAGAAAATTAGATTCTACGCAAGAAGAAAAATTCCAGAAAGAGGAGTTGTAAAATTAAAACGTGACAAAATAATTAATCTAATCTTGTTTTTAACAGGATTAGATTTTTTATTGAGTTCTCTCTTGTATAAAAAAACTAGGAGGCCTATAATGTTTTACGGAGAGTTCTTTAACTATACTTTTAAGGAGGAGGTGACCTTAAATGGTTGATAAAAAGAAATTGATGCGGGAGATCATCAATGAAAAATTAGCTTATCATTCTTCATCTTCGCTTTTTGGAGAAGAGGCTAATTACAAGCGTAATCTTCAAGAGAAGATGGCGCAGTTGAATTCTAAGGAGCGTCGCTTAGTAAGAGAAGAGATAGAGCGAAGAAAATTCTTGAGGATTAAGACTCTACTAGAAAACTTTTATCGTTAATAGGGGGCGTAGATAAAAAGTCTGCCCCCCTGTTTTTAATTCGTTTCCTTATTGTTCCAAAAGCGATTTAATGGTATTTTTCCATAATTTGTAAAAAATGATATAATAGCTCATTGTCCTTAAATACATATATTATGACTTTTAACGAATATCAAAAAGAATCGAAAAAAACAGCTATTTATCCTCAACTGGGAGAAAATTTTATCTATCCTACTCTAGGGTTAGTTGGTGAGAGCGGAGAAGTGGCGGAGAAAGTCAAGAAAATTATTCGAGATAATGAGGGGAAGATGGACGAGAAAAGAAGAAAAGAACTTGAGAAGGAAATGGGAGACGTGTTGTGGTATTTAGCTCAATTAGCAACGGAACTAGATCTTCCTTTGGAAAATGTTGCTCAAGGTAACCTTCAGAAATTACAATCTCGCCAAAAGAGAGGGTTTCTTCATGGCAATGGCGACAATCGGTAATTTTCCTTCCAGGGCGAGTATTTATTTTTATTCAATAATCAAATTTATGGTAGATTTTCAAGATTTTAAAAAACTTGATTTAAGAGTAGCTAAAATTCTACAAGCGGAAAAAGTAGAGAACTCTGATAAATTATTAAAGATCCAAATTGATTTAGGAGAACAGCCGGAAGACGGAAGAAGGCAAATTATTGCTGGCATCGGCAAGGTTTATTCGCCAGAAGAATTAATAGATAAAACAATCATTGTGATTGCTAATTTAGAGCCCAAAGTTATCTTAGGGCTAGAAAGCCAGGGCATGCTATTGGCGGCGGAGGATGAGGAAACAGGGGAGCCGATATTATTGACCCCAGACCGGTTGGTGGCCGTCGGCAGTAAAATTCATTGAAGATTAATTAATTTATCCCCTTTAATAAAGAGGAGACTTAGTTCGAGTCTAAGGCTTCTTTTGTGTTTATTATTGAATGAATTTATGAAGAAAAAACGAAATTTTACAGAAGGATCAATTCTTAAAGCTTTATTGAGTTTATCCGTGCCAATTGTTCTGGCCAATTTTTTCCAGATAGCTTACAACCTAACAGATACGTTTTGGGTAGGGCGGCTGGGAACGGAGGCTGTTGCTGCTGTTTCTGTAAGTTTTCCTATAATTTTTTTAATCATTTCTTTCGTTGCTGGGATTTCTATGGCGGGGACAATTCTGGTAGCCCAATACAAAGGAAAAAAATCTCAAGAAGCTATTAATCATATTTCTGCTCAGACTTTAATGATTATATCAGGGATGGCTATCGTTTTATCCGGATTAGGATATCTTGTCTCACCAATTTTAATTCGATTGATGAGGGTGGATACTGCGGTGCTCGCCCAAGCTATTTCCTATATGAGAATTTCTTTTATAGGGGTGGTGTTTATGTTTATTTACGCGGCTTTTCAATCTTTGATGAGAGGCGTTGGAAACGTAAAGACTCCTATGTTTATTATTTTGGGTACGGTTCTACTTAATCTCGGCTTAGATCCTTTATTCATTTTTGGTTTTGGTCCGGTGCCCGCTTTGGGGGTGGCGGGAGCGGCCCTGGCTAGTACGGTGACAGAATTTTTATCAGCTCTCATAGCCGTTATTATTCTCTTTGCTGGGAAAGAAGGCATCAATATAAATTTTAACCAGTTTAAACCCGATTTTAAATTGATGAAGAAGATGTTTCTTTTAGGTTGGCCTTCTTCTCTGGAACAGTCTACGCGGGCTTTAGGTTTCACCGTAGTTACTTTCTTGGTGACTGGATTCGGGACACTAGCCTTGGCGTCTTATGGAATTGGTACTCGGATTTTAAGTTTTATTCTTATTCCCGTCATGGGCCTTTCTATGGCTGCTTCAACTTTGGTTGGTCAAAACATTGGATCTGGAAAAATTAAAAGAGCAGAAAGGACAGCGAAACTTAGTTTGATCATAAGTTTTGTAGGATTAACGGTAGCGGGGATCTTGCTTTTTATTTTTGCTGAACCCATTGCGCGTCTTTTTGTCCCCGGAGAGATTGCAACTATTCAAACAACGGCTACTTTTCTTCGAATCATATCATTCAGTCTTGGATTTGTGGGTGTTCAGCAGACCATTAAGGGAATTTTTCGAGGAGCCGGTGATACTTTAGCAGCGATGATGCTTTCTTTAATTTTT
>CAYTGH010000029.1:0-5709 GCA_964437355.1 uncultured Candidatus Saccharibacteria bacterium
AGCATTTGGCATTTGACCAGGAAAACAAACAGGTTTTTCTCCTCTTTTCTCTTTTCGATCAACGGCCTTAGTAAGAATTTTGAGCCTCTGTAAAATCCAAAGAATGCGTCTCCCTAATTCTCCCTTTTCGTAAGCAGGGATAATCACAAAATAAGTAAGGATGGGGTGCAGTAATTGTTGGGCTATCCAACGATAGGAGGAATGAGCAGCTCGTTTTTGGAAAGTTTGAATGTTCTGTGCTAGTTTTTCATCATTGGTAACCGCTATTCCTCCGGAAACTGATGAAATAATTTTGTCTCGCCCTAAGCTGAAGAAAGATGCTTTTCCGAAAGTTCCTAATTTTTTTCCTTTAAATTGTCCCCCTAGAGCGTGAGCGACATCTTCAATAATTAGCAAATGGTGGTTCTGAGTCAAAGCTTGGATTTTTTCCATATCAACCGGTCGGCCAAAAGTGTGCTGGATAAGAATTCCTTGAGTATCAGCGTCTATTGCTTTTGCCAAATTTTCAACCGAAATATTTAAATCGGTTTTAATATCGATGAATCTGGGGACAAGCCGGCTCCATCTAATTGGATTTACAGCGGCGTTGCAGGTAAATCCGGAAACCAAAATATTTCCCCCAGGGCTCAACTCTAGACTTTGCATAATAGCCACCAGAGACGAGCGGCCGCTATTAAAAGCGAAACTATATTTTACGCCCAAATAGGAAGAAAAATCTTTTTCTAATTGATGAATAGCGGGACCGTTTTTCCATATCCAGGGGCGAAAAAATATTTTGAGAGCTAGCAAGGCATCATCTTTTTCTATATTTGGAGACAAAGCTCCAACAACTGTTTTCATAAATTTTCAATAATTGACCGAGGCAGTCTTCCCTCTAAAAGAACCGCATCCCCCGGCTGAGTATATTGCTTAACCTTCTGCACTATAGCTGAAGGACGAGAAAGGTAAATCAGCTGAGCTTTACTTGATTGCTTTTGGGCAAGTTGTCTTTTTTCGATGCCTGTTCGAACGCTTTCTAAATAATAATTTCTAGTGAAGATGATAAGATCGGCTGTTTCCGCCAATTTTTCTCCAATTTCCTGATGAAGACGATGAGCCGCGCTTCCTAATTCAATTATTCCCGGGGTGACAACAATTTTCTTCCCTGACCAAAGTTTCAGATGTTCAAGGTCCGCTAGAAAGCTATTAGGGTTAGTAGAATAAGTAGCGTTAATAATGTCTAGACCGTGTTGGTGATGAATCTTCTGAAAAGCGGTAAAATTATAAGATTGGAGGCATTTTTGAATATTAGGCAGCGACAATCCTAATTCTCGGGCTGCTAGACTGGCTAGAAGAATATTGATAATATTTTCTTTTCCGGCTAAAGGAAGATGTAATGAGAGAGACAATTTTCCGTCAGTGATTTTAAAGAAAAGATGTTCTTTAGAAATTTTTATATCTTCGGCTTGAAGATCAGCAGAACGATCAGAGGATTTAACAGTGGCATATCTTTTGGTTTTTTGGGAGGTTTGGTAGATTTTTTTAACATATTGATTATCACCGTTGAAGATGCCTACCCCGTCTGGCGGTAAGGCCTGGATGAGTTCAGTTTTTGCTTGGATAGTGTTCTTTAATGACCCAAAAAGGGCTAAATGCTGTTCATTAATACCGGTTAAGATTCCGATCTTCGGTTGAATAATTTGGCTGTCTTTGCGGATTTCTCCTCGACGATAAGCTCCCATTTCACATATAAAAAAACGATGGGTCGGTTTAAGGTCCTTGAGAATAGTCTGGGCAATACCTATTTCTGTATTGACGTGTCCAGATGTAGTCAGAATCTTGTCTTGTCCAGACTGGTATTGCAAAAGAATATCCAAAAATTTTTTAACTGAGGTTTTGCCGTAAGAACCGGTAATGCCTATCACTGTTAGATTTTTCTGTTCTTCTCTTTTCTTCTTGGCTTGCTTTATAACATATCTTTTTATTATTGAAACTGGTATTTCTACTAGGCCGACAGCTACTGCTGCCCAGAGAGGCATTAAGATATCAACGGCCAAAATAGCCATAAGCCAAGAGGAATAATCTAAAAGGAACAAAGCTCCCCACCCGACAACGGATAGCCAGAGGATGAGAATTATCTTCATTGTAAATTTTTTGGGGAGAGCCCATTTTGCTTGGGCTGCTCTAAAAATTGAATAAAGTCCCCCCAGGAAGAAATAAACAGGAGCGAGAATATTAAAAAAATATGGAGCTCCAAAAGCTAAACTAAATATAAAAGTAGCGACAGCTATTATTTTCCAAGGAATGATTCGGTGATTGCGTAGTAACTCTTCTTTCATCCTTGACCATCGGTATTCTTTTAATTGCCAAAGATATGCCCAGAAGCAAAAATGCCGCAGGGAAGACAAAAAAACAAAAATAAAAAGACTATAAATAAAAAACTGACTTCTTAACATTTTCTTTTAAGTTTTTGATATATTCTATAAGCAGAATACCATAAAGTTTTGAAGGATATTTCTAGGCTCGGGGGATATTGAATTGTCTTGCCCCCAAAACTTTTCTTAAAGAAAGTCACTCCGGGCCAAAGCTTTTTGTCGATTCCCCAAAAATCATAGGCGACACATTCTTTTTGCTTGGCAGCCTTGATTTGTTCCCATTGGAGAAAATGAGAAACTTTGATGGATCGATAATGATAATCAACGGCTCCGTGGAGACAGACGGCTTGCTGATGGAAGAAAACAACAAAATAAGCGCCAATTATTTTTCCTTGGTATTGAGCGAGGAACAATTCACCCCATCCTTCGGATAAAGATTTTGTTAAAAGTTTTTGATAGTAAGGTGAAGGATAAGAATGAAAATGTTTACGTTGAGACGTAGATTGAATTAATCGTTTGAACTCCGAGAAATATTTTTGATTTTGAGAACTTATTTGATGGCAGCGGATTAGTTTCAGCTCTTTCCGTTGAGCAAGCCGAATATTATATCGCGATCGTACAGAAAATTTCTTCAGTATTTTTTCTAAAGGCGGACGCAAATCTAGAATAAGCGTTTGTTGGGGCTGAACTCTTTTAGAAGGGGTCTGGCTTGATAATAGTGTAAAATGAAAAGGTTCCCAGGGTTCAATCCTTAAGAAAACAGCCTTTCTTCTCCTTCCCAGTTGTCGAAGTTTCTTTAGCAAACGCTTTTCTACTTCTTGTTTCTCTTGAAGAGAAAGATCGTTTTTAAAAATAGGGCCAAAAGGGAGATAAAGATAACGGAAACGAAAAGGCAATGTTTCTTCAATGATTTGAACTTGAGCTAAGGTTTCATTCTCCCCTACTCTTAATCGCCAGACTTTCTTTCCTAATTCCTGTTGAAAATTTCCCCAAAACCAGCTCTGGAGAAAATTGTTCCCTTTTTTATTTTTTAGAAACTGATCCCATGACCCCGAGTCAATCATGCTCTTTAAGGAAATTAAACATAATTTCTGATAATTTTTCCGGAGTTTGAATTCCCGGACTATGCTCGGCATTAGGAATAATTTTCAGCTTAGAATGAGGAATATTCTCTTGGAGAAGATAAGCTTGGCTGACTGGTAGAAGCTGATCTTTCTTCCCCCAGACGATAAGTGTCGGAAGAGTAATTTTAGGTAGTAAAGGCAATAGGTCTTCGCCAATAATCTTTTGAAAAGTTTTTCTTAATTCCGGGCTGGCTCGCAAATAATCTTTTTGTCGTATTAAACGATATCCTAAAATTTTAAATTTTTCTTTCAGTTTTGAAGAAATATTCATCGTGTCTAAGTACCGCCGACAATGCGAGGCTATAGAAGCAAGAATCTTTTTCCGCAGATCTGGTTGAGTCAAAAGTCCAGCGGCATCAATGAGAATTAGGGAATGTAATGAAGGCAAGAATTTTTCTGCCGCTATCTTGATCGCTATTCTGCCACCAAAAGAATGCCCTACTAATGTAAGGGGACCTTCTAATTCTTTTGATTCTCTTAGAACTTTAATAAAATCTTGGACCCACTGAACATAATCATCAAGACCCCATCCTCTAGGATCAGATAACGGACTTTGGCCAAATCCAGGCAGGTCGGGAATAATAATTTTGAAGCCGCGAGGAGCTAAATGTTTTTGAAAAATTAACCAGGCGCGTGAGGAACTAAGCCAGCCATGAAGGATGATTACCGGTTTCCCTGTCCCGGCTACCCTGTAAAAAACCCGGCTGGAATTAACGCGGATAATTTTTTCTTTCATCTTTTAATCTCCTTGAAGTTCAAATACGGCTGGAGAGCCATTGGTACTTTGACAGAGCCGTCTTTTTGCTGGTAGTTTTCGAGAATGGCAATAAGAATGCGACCCATAGCAAAGGCAGTTCCATTAACGGTATGAACAAAATCAGGTTTTTGCCCCGGAGAACGATAACGGATATTTAATCCTCGAGCTTGGTAATCAGTGCAATTAGAACAAGAATGCGTCTCGCGATATTTGTTTTCCGAGGGAATCCAAGTTTCAATATCAAAGGTCATTGAGGAGGCGGCACATAAATCTTTTGATCCCAGGCGCACTATTTGATAAGGGAGTTTAAGCTTTTGCATTAATTCTTCTTCAAGGCTAACAAACAATTCGTGTTCTTGAGAGGATAAAGAAGGGTGGCAAAAACTAAACATTTCTAATTTATCAAATTGATGTTCTCTCATAATACCCTTAACATCCCGGCCATAAGAACCAGCCTCTCGGCGGAAACTAGTGGAAAAACCAATGAATCTTTGGGGGAGGGTTTTTCCATCAAGAATTTCGTTTTGATACATTGCTCCGATGCTCTGTTCGGCTGTCCCTATCAAATTCAAATGATCTTTTTCGAGCAAGTAAGTATCTTGTCCAGCTAAATCGCCATAGCCCAGGGCTTCCATAATGCTAGGTTTAATCATGGCGGGTGGTAGAATGGGAACGAAATTTTTAGGAAGAACAATATCAAGAACGAAATGTATCAAGGCAAATTCTAAAAGCACGGCCTCTCTTTTAAGGTAAACAAAACGAGCACCAGCTATTTTTGCGGCTCGTGGAATATCAATAAGGTCAAGGTTTTTATTGAGATCCAGGTAGCTTTTATGAGCAAAGTCAAATTGAGTTTTTGTTCCTATTGTTTTTACAATACTTCCCTTTTCTCCAGAAGGAACTTCTTTTTGTAAAATATTAGGCAGTCTCAAAAGAATTTTATTTAAGCTAGTTTCAATCTCTTTTAATTGATCTAAATTTTCTTTAATCTCCCCTTTTAATTTTTTCCCTTTTGCTCTTTCTAGAGGATCAATATTTTCTTTACTAACTTGATTTCTTTGGCTTTGTAATTTTTCGGTAGCGGAAATTAATCCCCGCCTTTTTTTATCTAAGACTAAAATTTGTTCTATGTTAACTTGAACCCCCCGTTTTTGAAGGTTCTTTTTAACATCTTGAGGATGATTTTTAATAAATTCCAGTGATAACATTTTAATTGGGTCTCATAATTGGGAAAAGAATAATCTCTCTTAAGCCTCGGGAATTAGTGAGAAGAGTTGTTAAACGATCTATGCCCAACCCCAAACCAGCGGCGGGAGGCATGCCGTATTCTAAAGCGCTTAAAAATTCTTTGTCCATACGCTGAGCTTCAGAGAATCCGTGCTGATAATTTTTCTCTTGCTCCTTAAAAACTTTTTCTTGAATCAAAGGATTGTTTTGTTCAGAGAAAGCATTAATCAGC
Organism: uncultured Candidatus Saccharibacteria bacterium; assembly: GCA_964437355.1. GTDB lineage: Bacteria > Patescibacteriota > Minisyncoccia > Minisyncoccales > UBA1441 > CAYTGH01. Next base: position 5,695 of record CAYTGH010000029.1, read on the forward strand.
TCCCAATTAGCGACA